>NZ_QKNZ01000079.1:0-73994 GCF_014156605.1 Flavobacterium sp. SOK18b | reverse complement strand
ATTAGAATTTTAAGTAATGCATGGAATTTTAAAATTTAAACAAAAATATCATTACACTATTTCGTTTACCAATTCGTTTAAAACTTCGGCTTTATTGGTCTGAGTTTCGTTTACCAATTGTCCGTTTACAAATGTAGCAAACGTTGGTAAATTACTCACGTTAGCTAGTTTTCTTGATTCTGGAAAGTTTTCAGCATCAACAAGAGCGAAAGTTATCGTTTCGTTTTCCAAAGCTAATTTCTTAAACTTTGGTTTCATGATACGACAGTTTCCACACCAAGAAGCAGAAAATTGAACTACTACTTTTTCGTCTTTTGCAATTAAATCTTTAAGCTTATCATCGGTTAATTCGATTAACATAAGTTTTTTTTTTAAGGTTTAAAGAGGCAAAGGTTCAAAGGATAAAGTTTTTAGAACTCCATGAATTTGAGCAACAAAAAACATTTGATGCTTAAAACCCTGAACCTTTGTATCTTTATTTAAATTAGTTTAAACTCAAGTATTCAGCAGTACTAATTCTATCAGCACTCATTGCTTCTTTACCAGCTTCCCAGTTTGCAGGACATACTTCACCTTTTTCTTGTATGTGAGTGTAAGCATCTACCATGCGTAAGTATTCGTTTACGTTACGACCAAGTGGCATATCGTTAACACTTTCGTGGAAAATTTTACCAGTCTCGTCAATTAAATAGGTAGCTCTGTAAGTAACATTAGATCCTTCAATGATGATTGAATCTGTTTCTTCGCTATATCCAGTTGACTCTATATCTAAAATACCTAAAATGTTAGAAAGGTTTCTGTTTGTATCAGCAAGAATTGGGTAAGTAACACCTTCAATTCCACCGTTGTTTTTTGGTGTGTTCAACCATGCAAAATGCACTTCGTTAGTATCGCAAGATGCACCAATTACAATTGTATTTCTTTTTTCAAATTCAGGTAATGCTGCTTGAAAAGCGTGTAATTCAGTTGGACAAACAAAAGTAAAATCTTTTGGATACCAAAACAACAATACTTTTTTGTTGTTGTTTGTAGCCTCTTCAAAAATATTTATTTTTAAATTATCACCCATTTCAGAGATGGCGTCTACTGCAATACTTGGAAATTTTTTACCTACTAATGACATTTTATTTACTTTTAAGTTGTTTTATTTGATGGTGCAAAAGTAGTTATACTTTATTATAAATAAAACGCTCAATGATTATAAATGTTTATTGATTGATAAGGATTTCTTATGACATTAAATTTAAAATTATAACAAGTTAATTTTTACGGGAAGTGTACCTTTACTCTTGTCATTATTTAAAAGCTGCTCAGCAGTAATTTCCTGAAATTCTTTAAAATCTTGGTAGGTGTGTACTAAACCTTTTACTTTTTTTAAGTTGGGTATAATCTGTAAAGCATAAGGATTTCCAAAAGTGTACACAAAACAGTTTTTATTTTGTACCAATTCACTTAAAAAATGCAGAACCGAATCTTCGATTTCAAAATTATGCAAAGGTTTTGCTTTCGGTACAAAAAGAGCGACCAAAACCGTTTCAAATGCATCCAATTGACTTTTTAAAGTTTCTAAATCATTACTATTAGCATTACAATAGAAATTTGAAGTCGGTAATTCGGATTCTAAAGTTTCGAAAAAATAATTATTAGCCTCTTTGTAAAAACTTACTTTGGCTAAGCCATTCTTTTTTTGTGCTTCAAAGATAGAAGTTGAATTGTTTGAACCTAAAATAGTTGTAACGCTCAGTTGAGCAATTTTGGTATTTATTTCGGAAGTTTTATTAAAATCAAAATCGACTTTTTTATTGATATCTATTTGATTGTCAATAGCAAGAATCCCAACTTTTTCTTTGCACTGCATGATGCGCTCAAAACTTGCATTGATTCTTTCAAGAGATGCATTTTTTACAATTTCATCTATTCCTTCGGCTACGTTTTCAGCAAAACACAATACATCATTTCCAGCGTGAAAAGCTTCCCATTCTAGTTGTCCTTTTTTCTCATATAATTTAGAAACACTGTGCATGTTTAAAGCATCAGATATAATAAGGCCCTTGTAACCCAGTTGCTTTCGCAAAAGTGTTTCGATTATGCTTTTTGAAAGTGTTGCTGATGTATTCTGGTTTTCGTTCCAAGACGGTACTGCTAAATGACCAATCATTATAGAATCGACGTTATTTTTAATTCCTTCTATAAAAGGTACTAGTTCATTTGCCATTAACTCTTCACGAGATTCTTGCAGTACCGGTAATCCTAAATGAGAATCTACGCTAGTATTTCCGTGACCTGGAAAATGTTTAAGACAGCCTAAAACTCCGGCGTCATTTAAGCCTTGTAAATAAGTAACAGCAAAATCAGCTACTTTTTTTTTGTCTTCGCCAAAAGATCTATACCCAATCACAGGATTGTTAGGATTGTTATTTACATCAGCAAGTGGCGCTAAATTGTAATGAATTCCCACTGATTTTAAATCTAATCCTATTTGTTTGCCAACTTGGTAAACCAAATCAATTTCGCTATCTGGCAAAGCGCCAAGCGTAATGGCATACGGATATTGAGGTGTTTTTTCTACACGCATGGCCAATCCCCATTCGGCATCAATGCTCATTAAAAGGGGAGTAGAGGCGCATTTTTGATAGCGCACGATCAATTCTTGTAATCGAATTGCGCTATCATCGTTGAATTCTATTTTTTTATTCGATTCGTAATTTGTTGCAGCACTAGCACGACTGTGAAAAAAAGTCAGTCCACCAATGTTGTATTTTTTGATAAGAGACTCCATTTCTTGAATGTGCTCTTCACTGTCATTTATAAAAACAGCTGGAAAGAAAAATTGACCTACTTTTTGTTCTAATGTCATTTTGAAAGGAATATGTCGCTAATTTTAAACATATAAGTCATGTAAATAAATTATATAGAATAAATAATTACATAAAACGGATTGTATAAAAACAGTCATTTTAAGAAAGTCTTACCTACTTAAAAGAACTTATATAACTTATATTTTAAAAAAAGCTAGTTTGTTTTTTCTTGTTCTGATTTTTTACCAAAATCCTTTGGAAAAATTAAATATCTGGACAAAATGATTCCTGGAATGGTTGCTAAAAACACCCAAATAAAGAAATTGCCGTACCCGAGATATTCTTGGATATAACCACTTAACATTCCTGGAAGCATCATTCCTAGTGCCATAAAACCTGTAGCAATAGAATAATGTGAAGTTTTTGATTCTCCTTCGGCTACATAAATTAAATACATCATAAACGCTGCAAAACCTATACCGTAGCCTAGTTGTTCAATAATAACTACTGCAGTAATATATGGATTAAAAGACCAATCGATAGTAAAAATATTCAAGTCTAAATAAAGGTTGAACAAAGTAGTGGGTTGAAAATGAGCTAACAATACAAATCCAATAATAGGCAAGTGCATGATCAAAATCATAGGCAACATACAATAGCCCAATCCTTTTTTTGAAATAGCAATACCGCCTAAAATCCCACCAATAGTTAGCGCAATTAACCCAAAAGTTCCGTAAATAAGTCCCACATTTTCGGTGGTTAATTCGAGTCCACCTACTGTTTTTTTATCTACTAAAAAAGGAGTAAGCATTTTAAGAAGTTGAGATTCTCCCAGCCTAAAAATCAAAATAAAAGCCAGAATTAAACCGATTTGTTTCTTTTTGAAAAAACTAGCAAAAACGGTGCTGAAATTCTTTTCTTCTTTTATTACTGTTTCTAGTGTTAATTCTTTTTTTGGAGTAGAAAAATAATTATAAACCGATAAGAAAATCATTACCAAACCAACGAAAATCATTGTATAGGACCATGCTTTTTGTGTATTAGCATAGTGTTGTTCTAGGTAACCTGCAAGCAAAATAATCAATCCATTTCCTGTAAGCATGGAAGCTCTGTAAAATGTACTTCTAATTCCTAGGAAAAAAGACTGTTGATCTTTGCTCAATGCTAGCATGTAAAAACCATCACTGGCCACATCATTAGACGCCGATGCAAATGCCGCTACCCAAAATATAGAAAGACTAAGTAAGAAAAATTGGCTTGTAGGGATAATAAAACCAACAAGCAAGAAAGCAATGGAGATAAACAATTGCATGCTTAAAAACCATTTTCTTTTGGTTCCATGCAAGTCTATAAAAGGGCTCCACAATGGTTTAATTACCCATGGGAGATACAGTAAGCTTGTGTAGAGGCCAATATCCTCATTACTGATACCTAGGTTTTTGTACATCAATACAGAAACGGAAATAATAATTACATAAGGAAATCCCGATGCAAAGTTTAAAAGTGGTATCCAGTACCAAGGTCTATTATCTGTTGCCATAAATTTTTAGAAATTTAGTGTTCTGCTACGTTTATAAATGTCGGGGCGCTTTCATTTCCATAATAGTCAATAAAAGTGACTGCGCAGGTTTTGTTTTTATGTAATTTATATGTTGGAACAAATATTTGGAGCGTTTCTAAATTTTCAATTAAAGCTACTTTATCAATAATGTGACTTGCATCAGTAACATCGATTTTAGCATTGGCCGCAGAGCCATAAATTACTGCATAACGCATTTTTGAGCCCATTGGATATACAATTTGAAATCCGGACGCAATTTCATTGCTAAAAGCCGCTTGAACTACTGGTAAAACTTCATTTTTTTTAATAGCAGCTGGAACCACGGTAGGTAAGGCTGGGTATTTATATTGGTTTTGTACTAGAAGATTTGTAACACTTTGATTTTTATTTACAAATGACTTGGCACTAAAAAAAGCATTTCCTTGCACGTTTTTATAGGTTCTGGTTAGGTCAATTTGGTTGGGAATTTCATTTGGATTGTTCCACTTTTTATCTGAATCTGCGTTGACTTTATAACTACTATTTCCTATGTAAATGGCTGTATTATTAGAGTTTTCAGACCACCAGCGTAGGAGTTTGGCATACGATGCTTTTGGATGATCAATGCTCCAATACAACTGCGGAATAATATAATCAATCCATTTTTGATCCATCCAAGCCAGAGGATCGGCAAATAAATCATCATAATTGGTTTGACCCGCTTCAGTATCAGAACCTTTTGGATCAACTGATTTGTTACGCCATACTCCAAAAGGACTTATGCCAAATTGAACCCAAGGCTTATTTTTCTTGATAGTAACAGCTACATCTTTTACAAAAGTGTTCACGTTAGAGCGTCTCCAATCTTCAAGTTTCATTCCGTTTCCATATAACTTAAATGATGCACTATCATTAAATTCTTCTCCTGGAATGCGATACGGGTAAAAATAATCATCAAAATGAATGGCATCAATATCGTAATTTGTCACTACTTCATTTACCACATTCAATAAATGTGCTTGTACTTCTGGCAAAGCTGGATTATAATATATTTTTCCACCATATTTGATCATCCACTCAGGGTGTTTGAAATAATCGTGCTCAGAACTTAATATTTGGGTGTTGTAGTCCATAGTTGCTCTGTACGGATTTAACCACGCATGAAATTCAAAACCTCTAGTGTGTGCTTCAGTAATCATCCATTGAAGTGCATCGTAGTAAGGATCTGGAGCTTTTCCCTCTTTACCTGTTAAAAAACGTGACCATGGCGCAAGTTGTGTTGGGTAAAATGCATCGCCCACACTTCTTATTTGCACAATTACAGCATTGTAATTTAGTTTTTTATAAGTATCAAGGAGTTCTAGATAATCCGTTTTTTGTTTGCTTACGCTATCGGTTCCTTTTTTAGGCCAGTCAATATTTACTACAGTTGCTATCCATACAGCTCTAAATTCATTTTTTGGATGAAGAGTAGGTGACTGCGCTATACCGTTTGTAAAAAAAAGGAGTAAAAGAATAGTGAGAAATATGGGGTTTTTATGAGTCTTCATTAAAGTCAAATCGTTTTAATTTTCAAAAATAGTTTTTTTAGTGAAATAGAACGCCAAATTTTGAAATATTCACTAAAAACAACATCGCAATTTGTAGACCAAAATTAGAGCTTCATTCTTCATCTTTCAAATTAAGATTCTAAATTGTGCTTTTATCTTTTTTATTTTTTGGTTTAAAACCAAGTGATATTTTTATATTTGTAAATTAACAAATTTAGCACTTATAGATGTCAATTACGCTTCAATTGGAACAATTATCCCAATCATTTGAGGGAACGCTTTTACAAGATGAATTACACAAAACCTTGTATGCCACAGATGCATCTGCTTATCGTATTAAACCCCTTCTTGTAGCCATACCCAAAACTGAGAATGACATCATCAAAATAATACATTTTGCGGCTCAAAATAAAATTTCAATTACGCCCAGAACAGCTGGTACATCACTTGCTGGGCAAACGGTAGGAAACGGAATCATTATAGATGTTTCTAAATATTTTACAAAGATAATTTCATTTGATGCCACAAATAAAACCGTAACGGTACAGCCAGGAGTGATTCGGGATGAACTTAATTTGTATTTAAAAGAATACGGTTTGTTTTTTGGTCCCAATACGTCTACTTCAAACCGATGTATGATAGGAGGAATGGTAGGTAACAATTCATCTGGCACGACATCCATACGCTATGGAGTTACAAGAGACAAGGTTCAGGAGATTCATGCCATTTTAAGTGATGGCTCGAAAGTTGTTTTTAACGAAATTACTTCTGATGCATTTATCGAAAAAACAAAAGGAAATACGCTTGAAAGTGCTATTTACAGCTCTTTATATGAGGAACTTTCAAATGTTGAAAACCAAAAAGAAATTATCGATGAATTTCCAAAACCTGAAATACATCGTAGAAATACAGGCTATGCAGTTGATTTGCTGTTGCATTCAGAACTTTTTGGTGGAAACCAAAAAACTATAAATGTAGCCAAACTCATTTGTGGAAGCGAAGGAACCCTAGCTTTTATTACTGAAATTACATTAAAAGTTGATGTACTTCCGCCTACCAATAATGTTATGGTTGTGGCTCATTTTCATTCTATCCAAGAAAGTCTTGAGGCCGTAGTTACTGCTATGAAGCATCATTTATACACTTGTGAAATGATGGATGACACCATACTTGATTGCACAAAACACAATAGAGAACAGGCAAAAAATAGGTTTTTTATTCAGGGTGAACCCAAAGCAGTGATCATGCTTGAAGTAGCTTCTCATTTGAGTATGGAAGATGCAGAAAATCAAGCAGATCTATTGATCGCGGATTTAGAAAAAAATAATTTTGGATATGCCTTGCCTAAAATTTATGGGACTGATATTGATAAGATTAATGAGTTGCGAAAGGCAGGTTTAGGACTTTTGGGAAGCATTGTAGGTGATGACAAAGCAGCTGATTCTATAGAAGACACAGCAGTTGAATTAAGTGATTTACCACAATACATTGCTGATTTTTCAACTATGATGGAACGTCACGGCCAAAGTGCGATTTACTATGCTCACGCTGGTGCTGGTGAATTGCATCTTAGGCCAGTATTGAATTTAAAGACTAAGGAAGGCGTTCACCAATTCAGAAATATTGCTACAGAAGTTGCAATTTTGGTCAAAAAATACCGTGGTTCACTCAGCGGGGAACATGGTGATGGGATTGTGAGAGGTGAGTTTTTGCCATTTATGATTGGGCAAAAAAATTACGAATTGCTTAAAAGAATCAAATTTGCTTTTGATCCTCATTGTATTATGAATGAGGGTAAAATTGTGAATGCTTTCAAAATGGATGAAAATTTACGGTTTGAAGCTGGAAGATTAGAACCAGAAATCAAAACAATTCAAGATTTTTCGGATAGTATGGGAGTGCTTAGAGCTGCCGAAAAATGCAACGGCTCTGGCGATTGTAGAAAACTACCTTCGGCAGGAGGAACCATGTGTCCCAGTTACAGAGCAACCAGAAATGAGAAAGATACCACCCGTGCAAGAGCTAATGTACTGCGTGAATTTTTAACACATTCACAACAAGACAATAAATTTGATCACAAAGAATTATATGAAGTTTTTGATTTGTGTGTAAGTTGTAAAGCATGTGCAAGCGAATGTCCAAGTAATGTAGATGTTGCTGCATTGAAATCGGAGTTTTTATACCAATATCAAGAAACGAATGGCTATTCTTGGAGAAATAAAGTTTTTGCTTACAATGCTAAACTGAATGGTTTGGGAAGTCTTTTTCCCAGACTTACTAATTACATGGTTAATTTGCCATTTGTTAAAAAAAGTATGGGAATCGCACCCAAAAGAGAAGTTCCATTATTAGCTAAACAAACTTTTAGAAAGTGGTATGATAAAAATAGTGAGAACGAAATTACTCGTGTTTTTGAAAACGGAAAAGTATTCTTGTTTTGTGATGAGTTTACAAACTATTATGATGTTTCAGTAGGGATAGATGCTTACCAAGTATTGACAAAATTAGGGTACCAAGTAATTCTCTTGGATCATGAAGAAAGCGGACGTGCCTTTATATCAAAGGGTTTTTTGGAACAAGCCAAAGCAATTGCAAATTATAATATTTCTGTTTTTTCAGAATATGTTTCTGATGACACACCTTTAATTGGTATCGAACCATCAGCAATTTTGACTTTTAGGGATGAATACCTTCGCTTAGCAGATGATAAATCAAAAGCGAAAGATTTAGCTGAAAATGTGTTCACTATTGAGGAATTCTTTAAAGATGAGATTACAAAAGGTAAAATTACAAAAGCTCATTTTTCAAATAAAAAACAAACCATAAAAATACATGGACACTGTCATCAAAAAGCATTAAGTACTACACAAGCTACATTTGCCATGCTAAATCTACCTGAGAATAGTACGGTTACTATTTTCAATTCGGGTTGTTGTGGTATGGCAGGTTCTTTTGGTTATGAGAAAGAACATTACGAAGTTAGTATGCAAATGGGAGAGGATACTTTATTCCCAAAAATTAGAACCGCTGATCCTGAAATAGTTCTAGTTGCAGCAGGTACAAGCTGTAGACATCAAATTTTTGACGGAACAGGAAAAAAAGCAGAACATCCTATCACAATTTTGAAAAGTTTCTTAATCTAAATTATTAAAATAACATCAAATAAGTTAAAATTAAGTGAATTTAATTTTTTAAAGAATATTAAATAATTTATTTGACTTTTATTTTCATAATTCAAGTCATTTAAATCAAAAAATATTTAAAAAATAAGTGTATAAAACCGTATTAATTCAATTTGTTTTATACTTTTGAAACCGCAACTAACTTTTAGGAACATTTTGTATAGAAGTTTTGCACGAATAGTATCAATTAAAATAGTCAACATGGCATTAAAGGGTTTGTTTAGAAAAAAAACAGTTCAAGATATATTAAATCAAGTTGAAAAAAACAATGCAGAAGGTCACAATGCATTAGGAAAACATTTAACAGCTAGGGACTTAACAGCTTTTGGGATCGCCGCAATTGTAGGAGCTGGTATTTTTAGTACCATTGGTAAAGCAAGTGCTGATGGTGGACCAGCAGTAATTTTCTTGTTTCTATTTACAGCTATTGCCTGCAGTTTTGCTGCTTTTGCATACGCTGAATTTGCCTCAATGGTTCCTGTTTCTGGAAGTGCTTATACGTATTCTTATGTTGCTTTTGGTGAAATAATTGCATGGATTATAGGTTGGGCTTTGATCATGGAGTATTCTGTTGGGAATATTACAGTAGCCATATCTTGGAGTGATTATTTTACCAGTTTGCTGTCTAGCGGAGGCATTCATTTGCCCCAATGGATCCAAATGGATTTCTTATCGGCGTCACGCGGATTTGACGAAGCCACAGCGCTCATGCAAGCTGGAAAAAACTACACAGATTTAAGTCCTGCATTACAAGATGCTTACACGGCTTGGAATACATCTCCAGTAATTGGTTCTTTTCATTTCGTAGCTGATTTACCCGCTTTATTGATCATTGTTTTGATTACTGCCTTGATTTACCGCGGTATGAAAGAGTCGCGAAATGCAAGTAATATCATGGTTGTTGTAAAATTATGTATCGTTCTTTTAGTAATAGCCGTGGGTGTTTTTTATGTAGATACTGCTAATTGGCATCCATTTGCTCCTAATGGAGTTTCAGGTGTTTTAAAAGGAGTTTCAGCCGTATTTTTTGCTTATATTGGTTTTGATGCTATTTCAACTACTGCAGAGGAATGCAAAGATCCACAACGTGATTTACCTCGTGGTATGATGTGGGCTATTATTATATGTACGCTGTTGTACATTGCTATTGCACTTGTGCTTACTGGTATGGTGAGTTATGATTTACTTAATGTAGGTGATCCGCTTGCTTTTGTATTTGAAAAATTAGATTTAAAATGGATGTCTGGTATTATTGCGGTAAGTGCAGTAGTAGCAATGGCAAGTGTTTTATTGGTTTTTCAAATGGGACAACCTCGTATTTGGATGAGTATGAGTCGTGATGGCTTGTTGCCAAAACGTTTTTCTAAAGTGCATCCTAAATATCAAACTCCCTCGTACGCTACCATCGTTACTGGTTTTGTTGTAGCTATTCCGGCTTTGTTTTTAAACTTAACATTGGTAACAGATTTATGTAGTATTGGGACTTTGTTTGCTTTTGTGCTAGTGTGTGCGGGTGTCTTGGTTTTGCAAAATAAAAAAGATATTCCTCGTGGTAAGTTTAAAACACCATATGTGAATTCAAAATTTATAATGCCTGTTTTATTACTTATAGGAATTGCTGTTGCATTAGGATATAATAAACAAGCAACAATGGATTTTATTACCAATGAAACTCAAATCAATAGTCCATCTTCAATAATTACTGCTCTAAATAAAGAAGAAACTCAAAAAGTGTATCAATATTTAGTAACTGTTGATTCAAAGAACAGTACGGTTGAAACACCAGATCTAGAACAATTATTGAGTCAATATCAAGATGATGATGCACAGTATGCAAAAATTATCTCTGGAATTCCAGTTGACGACTCCATTAAGTACGAAAGTGGTTTTAGCTTGTTTAAACACAAAATTCCAATGTGGATTTTTATCATTACACTACTTGGATTAACAGTTTGGTCTTATAAAGCTAATTTATCATTAATACCCTTACTAGGTTTAATTTGCTGCCTGTACATGATGGCAGAGTTAAGTGTTTGGAACTGGATTTATTTCGGAATTTGGTTGCTAATCGGACTTGTAGTTTATTTTAGTTTTAGCCGAAAAAATAGCAAACTCAACATATAATTCATATGCTTTTAAAAACAACAAACCTTTATGAAAATAAAGGTTTGTTGTTTTAAAATAGATATGTTTCCACCGTAAAAACATTAGAAAGTAATTTTTTTGCTCTCCACAGTATGTTTAATGGCAGTGTGATTTCATTCGGGTTTTATAATTTTAATTTTCAACATCAATTTTACATATATTTGCTGACTAAACTTTACTTACAAGGTGACTCAAATTAATAAACTCAAAATATTTAATGATCCCATTTATGGATTCATTACCATACCAAATGCTTTAATATATGACTTGATTCAGCATCCGTATTTTCAGCGTTTGCGAAGAATTTCTCAAATGGGATTGTCATATTTAGTATATCCTGGTGCCAATCATACTCGTTTTCATCATGCGTTAGGGTGCATGCATTTGATGCAAAAAGCAGTTGATGTGCTACGCTTTAAAGGAGTAGAGATATCGCTAGAAGAAGAAAATGCACTTTATATTGCCATTTTATTACATGATATTGGGCACGGTCCTTTTTCACATGCTATGGAAAAAAGTATTGTAGAGGATGTGCACCATGAAGCTATTTCATTGCTTTTTATGAATAAATTAAATATTGAATTTAATGGGCAACTCAGTTTAGCAATCCAGGTTTTTAAAGGAGAATACAACCGAAAATTCATGTTGCAATTGATTTCTAGTCAGCTAGATATGGATCGAATGGATTATTTAAAACGCGATAGTTTTTACTCTGGTGTTGCTGAGGGTAATGTAAATTCGGAGCGTTTAATCCAAATGATGAATGTGGTAGATGATTATCTTGTCATTGAGGAAAAAGGTATTTATTCTGTGGAAAAATTCTTAATGTCTAGAAGATTGATGTATTGGCAAGCCTATTTGCATAAGACAAGTCTTGTAGCAGAGTTAATTTTGATGAAAATCTTAAAGCGAGCTAAAGAACTAACTTTAAAAGGCATTGAGCTTCCTTGTAGTGACCCACTTTTATATTTTATGCAAAATAAAGTGACCATATATACATTTGATGACAGTACGTTAGATTTATTTGCGCAATTAGATGATTTTGATATCATAGGTGCTTTAAAAAGTTGGCAAAAAAATGAAGATTTTATATTGTCTAACTTGAGTAAAATGATCATAAACCGTGATTTGTTAAAAATAAAATTAACAACTGAAAAGGTAACCCAAGAGGATTTGCAACCCTTGCAAGAGCGATTTGCGGCTCTCAAATCTATTTCATTATCAGATACAAATTATTTTATTTTTAAAGGAAAAATCAAGAATCAAGCCTACAGTAAAGAAGCGGATCCGATACGAATTCTTAAAAAAGATAGTACAATTGAGGATGTAATTGAGTCATCTGATCAGCTAAATTTGAAATCATTATCAAAGTTGGTTACCAAGTATTATTTATGTTTCCCAAAACAACTGTTATAAAAACAGCATTTAAAATCTATTTTTTTATATTTTTGTCGCAATGAAATTTACAGCAGCACAAATAGCGGAGATTCTGGAGGGAGAGGTTGTAGGCAATCCTATGGCTGAAGTTTCTACATTATCAAAAATTGAAGAGGGGACAGAGGGGTCTCTAACTTTTCTTTCAAATCCAAAATATAACAATCATATATATTCAACTAAAGCATCTATAACTATTGTAAATCAAAGTTTTGTGCCTGATAATACGGTTTATACAACCATGATAAAAGTTGATGATGCTTACGCATCGTTTACAAAATTGTTAGAGTTTTATGACCAAGTTAAACAAAATAAAGCAGGAGTTGAGCAACCTTCATTTATCTCGAAAAGTGTAAAAGTAGGTGCTAATTTATACTTAGGAAGCTTCAGTTATGTGGGCGAAAACGTAGTTTTGGGTGATAATGTAAAAATTTATCCCAATTGTTTTATTGGTGACAATGTGATTTTAGGTGATAATACAACTCTTTTTGCTGGTGCAAAAGTGTATTCTGAAACGATTGTTGGAAAAAACTGTACCATTCACTCTGGTGCCATCATTGGATCTGATGGTTTTGGTTTTGCTCCAAATCCAGACGGAACGTACACAAAAATACCTCAAATAGGCAATGTAATTATTGAAGATAATGTTGATATAGGTTCTTGCACTACTGTTGATAGAGCTACCTTGGGATCTACCATCATTAGGAAAGGTGTAAAGCTTGATAATCAAATTCAGATTGCTCATAATGTTGAGATAGGAGAGAACACCGTTATTGCAGCTCAAACTGGTGTAGCTGGTTCTACAAAAATTGGCCGAAGCTGTATGATAGGAGGTCAGGTTGGCATATCTGGCCATTTAACAATAGGTAACAATGTTCGTATTCAAGCCCAATCAGGTGTGGGGAGAAACATAAAAGACAATGAAGTTTTACAAGGTAGTCCTACCTTTGGGTACAATGATTTTAGCAAATCATATGTGCATTTTAAAAACTTACCTAAAATTGTTGCCGAAATACAAGAATTAAAAAAGAAAATTTTAAACCAAAAAAATGGAAACAATGGTTAAACAGAAAACCATCAAAACAGAAATTTCACTTACAGGAGTGGGCTTACATACTGGAAAAGAAGTTAAAATGACTTTCAAACCAGCTCCCGTGAATAATGGTTTTACTTTTGTAAGAGTTGATTTAGAAGGACAACCAGTTATTGAAGCTGATGCAAATTATGTAGTAAACACTCAAAGAGGGACAAACTTAGAAAAACTAGGTGTAAAGATCCAAACTCCTGAGCATGTTTTAGCAGCACTAATAGGTTGTGATCTTGATAATATCATCATAGAACTAAATGCCTCAGAACTACCAATTATGGATGGTTCTTCAAAATATTTTGTAGAAGCACTTGAAAATGCAGGTTTTGAAGAGCAAAACGCTAAGCGTAAAGTATATGTTGTAAAAGAAGTAATTTCTTATCTTGACGAAGCATCAGGAAGTGAAATTTTAGTAATGCCAAGTGATCAATACTGCGTAACAACAATGGTTGATTTTGGAACTAAAATCTTGGGTACTCAAAATGCAAATCTAAAAAGTATTGCCGATTTTAAAAATGAAATTGCTGATTCGAGAACATTTAGTTTCCTTCATGAATTAGAGTCATTATTAGAAAATGGTTTGATTAAAGGAGGCGATTTAAACAATGCAATTGTATATGTTGATAAGGAAATTTCAGCATCTACTATGGAAAATTTAAAGGTTGCATTTGGTAAAGATGAAATTTCGGTTAAACCAAATGGAATTCTAGACAACCTAACTTTACATTATCCTAATGAGGCTGCAAGACACAAATTATTAGATGTAGTAGGTGATTTAGCTTTAATAGGTACTCGAATTCAAGGGAAAGTAATTGCAAATAAGCCAGGACATTATGTGAATACACAATTTGCAAAAAAAATGGCCAAAATCATTAAAATTGAACAAAGAAATTATGTTCCTGTTTATGATTTGAATCAAGAACCTTTGATGGATATCCATAAAATTATGGCGGTATTACCTCATAGACCTCCATTTTTATTGATTGATAGAATTATAGAAATGTCTGAAAGTCATGTTGTAGGTATGAAAAATGTTACAATGAATGAAAATTTCTTTGTAGGACATTTTCCAGAGGCTCCAGTAATGCCAGGTGTTTTAATTGTTGAAGCAATGGCACAAACCGGAGGAATACTTGTATTAAGTACGGTGCCAGATCCTGAAAATTATTTGACTTATTTTATGAAAATTGATAATGTCAAGTTCAAGCACAAAGTATTACCAGGTGATACTTTGATATTTAAGTGTGATTTAATAACGCCTATTCGAAGAGGGATTTGTCATATGCAAGCAAATGCTTACGCAAATGGTAAGCTTGTAGCCGAGGCTGAACTTATGGCGCAGATTGCAAAAAAACAGTAAAATTGGATTGACATGTTTTAAAACATGAAACTTTCAATTGCAATAATTTAAAATTAATAAAAAAGCTGATGAATCAACCACTAGCCTATGTTCATCCCGGTGCTAAAATTGCCAAAAATGTTGTAATAGAACCTTTTACAACCATTCATAATAACGTTGTTATTGGGGATGGAACTTGGATAGGTTCAAATGTTACCATAATGGAAGGTGCAAGAATTGGAAAAAATTGTAATATATTTCCTGGTGCAGTAATATCTGCAGTTCCACAAGACTTAAAATTTGGAGGAGAAGATTCATTAGTAATCATAGGAGATAATTGTACTATAAGAGAAGGCGTAACTATAAATAGAGGAACAATTGCATCTGGACAAACAGTGATTGGTGACAATTGTCTTATCATGGCAACTGCACACATCGCACATGATTGTCACGTAGGGAATAATGCTATAATTGTTAATGGTGTTTTACTAGGAGGACATGTTACCATAGGGAATTATGCCATTATAGGCGGATTGTCAGCGATACATCAGTTTATTAGTGTAGGAGATCATGCTATGATTTCTGGAGGTTCTTTATTAAGAAAAGATGTACCACCTTACACTAAAGCTGCCAAAGAACCGCTTTCCTATGTGGGTATTAATTCTGTTGGTTTAAGAAGACGAGGTTTTTCTTCTGATAAAATTAGAGAAATTCAAGATATTTATAGAATTTTATATCAAAAAAATTATAATGTTACCCAAGCTTTAGGAATTATTGAAGCCGAAATGGAAGCAACTCCAGAAAGAGATGAAATAATTGATTTTATTAGGAACTCTTCTCGAGGAGTTATGAAAGGATATTCAGGAAATTATTAATGCTGTTTCAATACACTTCTGACAGAAGAGTAGTTTTAACAGCAATGATTGTGCATAGATTTTTAAGAGAATTAAATACAAATAATTAACAAGTTTTCATTTCGACTTTCTTACCTAAAGTAGATTAGTCGAAATGGAAAAAATAAATAAATAATAAAATGGCATCTACTTCAGATATTAAAAACGGATTGTGTATCAAGTACAACAACGATATTTATAAAATAATCGAATTCTTACATGTTAAACCAGGAAAAGGACCAGCATTTGTGAGAACAAAATTAAGAAGTTTAACAAATGGTAAAGTATTAGACAATACTTTTTCGGCAGGTCATAAAATTGACGAAGTTCGTGTAGAAAATCATAAATTTCAATTTTTATATCCTGAAGGTGACGAGTTTCACTTTATGAACACGGAGACTTTTGAACAAATTACATTGAATAAAAATATTTTAGATTCTCCTGATTTATTAAAAGAAGGTGAAAACGTGATGGTAAGTATTAACACTGAAACTGATTTGCCATTATCTGTAGATATGCCAGCTTCTGTTATTCTTGTAGTTACGTATGCTGAGCCGGGAATAAAAGGAAATACTGCAACCAATGCTACTAAATCTGCTACGGTAGAAACAGGTGCTAGTGTAAATGTACCTTTATTTATCAATGAAGGTGACAAAATTAAAATTGATACAGCAAGTGGTTCTTACATGGAGCGCGTGAAAGAATAAGTTCTTACTTGTTCTATTTTTCAAAATATTTTGATTTTAATAAAAAATAGTTAATGAAGTTCCAAAAAAGACATGCTTTACAAGAAATAGCAAGCATCATCAATTGTAAATACATTGGTGATGCTGATTTTCCTGTTTACGGTATGAATGAAATTCATGTTGTAGTACCAGGAGATATCGTTTTTGTTGACCATCCTAAATATTATGATAAAGCATTACAATCTGCGGCAACCATAATATTAATCAATAAAGAGGTTGTTTGTCCTGAAGGTAAAGCATTGTTATTATCTGATGATCCGTTTCGAGATTTTAATATTTTAACAAGGCATTTTAAACCCTTTCAATTTTCTAATGTTTCTATTTCTAGTACTGCTGTAATTGGTGAAGGAACAGTTATTCAACCCAATACTTTTATTGGAAATCATGTTGTCATTGGAAATAATTGTTTAATACATTCTAATGTTGCTATTTATGACCATACTGTAATAGGTAATAATGTCATAATACACGCTGGTACTGTTTTAGGGGCTGATGCTTTTTATTATAAAAAACGTCCAGAGGGTTATGATCAATTGGTTTCTGGCGGTAGGGTTGTTATTGAAGACAATGTTGGGATAGGTGCTCTTTGCACCATTGATAAAGGAGTGACTGGAGATACAAGTATTGGTGAAGGAACAAAAATTGACAACCAAGTGCATGTAGGGCATGATACCGTTATTGGTAAAAAATGTTTAATTGCATCTCAAACTGGTATTGCAGGTTGTGTAATTATTGAAGATGAAGTAACCATGTGGGGACAAGTAGGTACTACAAGTGGAATCACAATTGGTACAAAGGCAGTAATAATGGGTCAAACTGGAGTAACAAAATCTGTTGAAGGAGGAAAGTCATATTTTGGGACTCCAATTGAAGAATCAAGAGAGAAATTAAAACAGTTGGCCAACATTAAAAAAATTCCCGAAATTTTAAATAAAATTAAATAATATGTCTGCTAAAGAAATTGTTCAGAATTTTTACAAATCAGATGCTTTTATTGATAGTACAGTTTTAAAAGATTTTTTGCATCCAGAAATTGTTTTAGAATGGAATAGTAGCAAAGGATTTGTAGAACACAATTTTGCGTCTTTACTGTTACTTTCGGATGAATTAAGTAAAGCCTATGTACGATCAAAAGTTCGAATAAATCATGTTGTTGCTGAAAATGATTTAGTATCTGTGCGTTATTCGCATTTTGTAAAAACAATTGAAAACCCTAGAGAAGAGATGCTTTTGGCACATTTTATTGTGATTTGGCAAATTAAAGACGATAAACTCTATCGCGGTTTTCAAATGAGCCAATTATCATAATATTTAGTGTCAAAAAAAATATTTTTGAATACCAATTACTGATTAGTATTTTATACTTTTGCATAACGATTTTAAAAACTACATAAATAATATATCATGAGTGTTTTAGTTAACAAAGATTCCAAAATAATAGTTCAAGGTTTTACAGGAAGTGAAGGGACTTTCCATGCTTCTCAAATGATTGAGTATGGTACTAATGTTGTAGGTGGTGTAACTCCTGGTAAAGGAGGAACAAGTCACTTAGACAGACCTGTATTTAATACTGTAAAAGATGCTGTTGACCAAGCGGGAGCTGACACAACTATCATTTTTGTACCACCAGCTTTTGCTGCTGATGCTATTATGGAAGCTGCTGATGCTGGAATTAAAGTAATCATTGCAATTACTGAAGGAATTCCTGTTGCTGATATGATAAAAGCAAACAGTTATGTAAAAGAAAGAAATGCAAGATTGATAGGACCTAACTGTCCTGGAATTATTACTCCAGGTGAAGCTAAAGTAGGGATTATGCCAGGCTTTGTTTTCAAAAAAGGAACTGTAGGTATTGTATCTAAATCAGGAACATTAACCTATGAAGCTGCTGATCAAGTTGTAAAACAAGGATTAGGAATAACAACTGCTATCGGTATTGGTGGTGATCCAATCATTGGAACAACTACAAAAGAAGCTGTTGAATTGTTAATGAATGATCCAGAGACTGAATGTATCGTAATGATAGGTGAAATTGGGGGTCAACTTGAAGCTGATGCTGCAAAATGGATCAAAGCTGATGGAAACCGTAAGCCAGTTGTAGGTTTCATTGCAGGAGTTACTGCTCCAGCAGGACGTACAATGGGGCATGCAGGTGCTATTGTTGGTGGTTCTGACGATACAGCTGAGGCTAAAAAACAAATCATGAGAGAATGTGGTATTCACGTTGTGGATTCACCAGCTGAAATTGGTAAAAAAGTAAAAGAAGTTTTAGGATAATCTAAGCTTTTTCTAAATAATAGTAAAGCCTCACAATTTGTGAGGCTTTTTTATGATAAATAGAATTAAAAAAAATACCTTTGCACTTTATTGAAAATCTGATTTTATATCAAAATCAATAAAATACAAATGAACTTGTTATGGTTTATTTTACAACTTGTAAGGTAATGTTCATGGCTAGTTCCTAATAAATAATATATATGTACAAAGAATTAGAAAAATTCAAAGTTACCAATCAATTTTCTTTCACAATCGAAGATAGTCTTGCTGAAGTTTGCAATGCTTCGGATGGATCGGGTGTATTTTTAGTATATGCTATAGGTGATTCAAAAGAGTTAATTATGGTAGGTTCTACAGGAACTGTTCAAAATAATGGAACCTTGAAAATTAAAAACGGTGGTCTTAACGAAAAAATTGTTGAAGGTCATCAATTTGCAAAAACGGGAAGAAAATATTCTTGGCCTGCACAAATGAAAATTGAAGATATCACCACACTTGAAGTAGTTTGGTATGAAACATTTAATACAGACTCAAAAGGAATTCCAACTGCAGTTGAAGGTGTAATTTTACAAAATTTCTTTGATGAAAATGGAAAATTACCAAGATGGAATGTAGCTTTCTAAGTTCATTTTGATTAATAATTAAAAGTCCCCAAAGGTATATTTGGGGACTTTTTTATTATTTGAAAGGTGTTGACCATTTTGCGTCTACATAGACATTTGTTCCAGTTAAGGTTTTTACAAAGGCGATTAAAGCATCTACTTCTGTGGCTGTTAAATTCAATTTTTGACCAAAACCATTTGGCCTTAACCTAGGATCTAGATTTGTATTTCCAGGGGCTAGGTTTATTGTGCCGTAATGGCCTATTACATTTTGAAGCGTATTCAAATTTGCGGTATGCATGAAAGCTCCATTGCTACTTCCATCTGCTTTTACCAAGTCTCTAAGTGATGGAGATTTAGTATTTGTGATGTCAATTCCATTTCCATTTAGTATCCCGATTATTCCATTATTTCTACTGTTTGGGTCAATACTAAATTCAGGAGCTTGATGACAACCTGCGCAGCCTACTCCTCCAGCAATTCTATTTCCAGTAGCATCAAATACTGGAGGTGTTAAAAATAAGTTTTTACCTTGGTTTTCTTGTGCAGTAAAATTAGGAAACTGTTGATTGTCATTTGCAACAAGTGCTCGGCCAGCATCATATTTCGCATCGAATGATTGAATACTTCTTACAAATTGTGATAATGCTAACTGAATTTTATTTTCGGTAATATCTTCTGATCCATATACAAACTTGAACAATTCTTTATAATATCCTATGTTTTGTAGTTTAGTAATTAATGCAGTAAAGTTGCCATCGCCTAATGTCCCGCTAAACCCCATTTCAATATGATCTTGAATAGGTTGGGTTACTTGATTTTCTAAAGTTGAAGCTCTCTCATCCCAAAAGAATTTATTTTCATTTGAAAATCTAGTATTTATTAATCTCATGGAGTGTCTACTAGTTGTCCCGTTTACTCCAGTACTAGCTGCTGCAACATCTCCAAAAGCATTTGCTTGTATGTGACATGAAGAACATGAAATTGTGTTTTTTGATGACAGATTCTTATCGTAAAATAAAACCCGACCTAATGTTGCGCCTTTATCTGTAATGGGGTTCCCTGCAGTATTGTCTTTAGTTATATAATTAGGAATTGTTTGACTAGCATAATTATCCAGTTTGTTAACATTTATTTTTCCGGTAAATGTTGTTGTAATATTAGGATAGGGATCGATTGCTACATAGTTATTTGCATCGTCATTTTTACTGCAACTTGAAGCGAAAATTAAACATATTATTAATAAAACTTTTTTCATAAATATTCTACTAGTGTTAATATTTCAATAATTATATCTTTTATTTGGATGTTTATTAGACTATGTTTATCAAAAATAGTTTAATTAACGATAATATTTAATTTTACAACTCTTTTTTTTGATAAATTGTTGATTTTACAATAAATTTCCGTTTGTTAAATATTGCATAATATTTTAAATTTCAGAGTGTTTGTTTAATATATGATAAAATTTTAATTACTTTTGCACCCGTTATCACGAATCCTTAAATAGGATAGCAACCTGCAACAACAAGCAAGGTGCTAAAACGATAAGCCAAATCTTTTGGAAAAAATGTTGTTTACATTCCCAATACCAGCTTTGTTTTTCGTCATAACGCTTAATTTAAAATTATTTTTATGACAAAGTTTACTAAGGAATCTGGAAATCCTTTTGCATTGATTCCGCTATTTATTTTTATTTTTACTTTTTTAGGAGCAGGTATTTTACTTAATGATTTTTATGCTTTTCCTTCTCCTGTTGCTGTTTTGGTAGGCATTGTTGCTGCTTTTATTTTATTTAAAAACAGTACAGAAGACAAAGTTGATACTTTAATTGCTGGTTGTGGTGATAGTAAAATTATAACCATGTGTTTGATTTATTTATTTGCAGGCGCTTTTGCAGTTGTTAGTAAGGCAATGGGTGGAGTTGATGCAGTAGTGAACCTAGGTATTAATACCATTGATGTAGCGTATTTTCCACTGGGAATTTTCTTGATAGCCTCGTTTTTATCAACTGCTACAGGTACATCTGTTGGAGCTATAGTTGCAATAGGACCTATTGCTATATCACTTGCTGATAAAAGTGGTGCTTCTATGCCATTGATAGCAGGCGCTTTACTTGGTGGCTCTATGCTAGGAGATAATTTATCAATGATATCAGATACTACTATAGCTGCCACTCAATCCCTAGGTTGTGATTTAAAAGATAAGTTTAAGATCAATTTGTTTATCGCACTTCCGGCGGCAATTGTTACTATTTTAATTTTCTTTTATTTGGGATTTAATTCAGATGTTATTTCTGTGGATATTGCAAAAAGTGATTATTCATTATGGGCTATCTTGCCTTATGTTTTAGTGATAATTTTAGCAGTTGTAGGTGTCAACGTTTTTTACACCTTACTATTAGGTACCATAATTGCGGGTTTTATTGGTTTTTATAATGATTCTTTTACAGTAATGGAGTTTACTCAGAAAATTTATGAAGGATTTACGAGCATGACCGATATTTTTCTACTTTCAATGCTTACAGGTGGATTAGCAGCTATGGTGGACAAGGCTGGTGGTATAACATGGGTTTTGAATCAGATAAAGAAAAGAATTAAAAGTAAAAAATCAGCACAAACAGGAATTGGTGTTTTAGTAGGTTTTGCAAATTTAGCTATTGCAAATAATACGGTTTCTATTGTTATTACGGGGCCCATAGCAAAGGAAATTAATGATGAATATGGGTTGAGTGCTAAAAAATCGGCTACTATATTAGATATTTTTTCGTGTGTAATACAAGGGATATTGCCATATGGTGCTCAGATATTGTTGATATTAAACTATGCAAATGGTAAATTAAATTTTATAGATATTTTAAGTAATGCGTGGTATCATTTGTTTTTGCTAGTATTTACATTGATTGCCATTTATGCTGCTTTTTGGGATAAACTAGCATATCGTTTTTTGAAGGTTTAATTGTAAAAATTATTGTTCATAATCAAAGCTAAATTTTTTTTAAAAAAGGAAATAGTATATATTTGGCAAGTCGTTTTTAGCCCTGATAGCAACGGAAATCCTTTTGGGTACGCGACAGCGGACCTAAAAGATTGCAGTGAATAGCAGGAATAGCTTCAAATAAAAAATAAACTAATTTTTGAATATGAAATTACTAGAAGGAAAAGTTGCCATTATCACAGGCGCAAGTCGCGGAATTGGAAAAGGGATTGCAGAAATTTTTGCTAAACATGGAGCCAATGTTGCTTTTACATATAGTTCATCAGTAGAATCTGCGATGGCTTTAGAAAATGAGTTAAACGCTCTAGGTATTAAAGCAAAAGGATATCAATCAAACGCTGCAGATTTTAACGAAGCGCAAACATTTGTGGATGCTGTTTTGGCTGATTTTGGAACGGTTGACGTATTGATTAATAACGCTGGAATCACAAAAGATAATTTATTGATGCGTATGTCTGAAGAAGATTTTGACAACGTGATGGATGTGAATTTGAAATCAGTTTTTAATATGACAAAAGCGATTCAACGTACTTTTTTAAAGCAACGTGCCGGATCGATTATTAATATGAGTTCAGTAGTAGGTGTAAAAGGTAATGCAGGACAAACGAACTATGCGGCATCTAAGGCTGGAGTTATTGGTTTTTCAAAGTCTGTAGCACTGGAATTAGGATCTCGTAATATTCGTTGTAATGTAATTGCACCTGGATTTATTGAAACTGAAATGACTGCCAAACTAAATGAGGATGTTGTAAAAGGCTGGAGAGATGGAATTCCGTTAAAAAGAGGTGGTTCTACCGAAGATGTAGCTAACGCTTGTCTTTTCTTTGCATCAGATATGAGTGCTTATGTAACAGGGCAAGTATTGAATGTGTGTGGAGGAATGCTTACCTAGGTTAGTGAAATGAGTATTTAATTCATTCTACACTTTTATTGAATTCTGGATTACATTTAAGTTTTCAAATTTAAAATATTTTAATAAACACTACATGACAACATCTACCTTGCTACTATTAGTTTTATCATTATTAATAGCGGGCATATTGTCATATTTTCAATATTTATATAAAGCTAAAAACAAGTCAAAATTGAGTTTGTTTTTAGCTTTTTTTCGATTTGCCTCTATTTTTTGTCTGTTTTTATTATTGTTAAATCCAATAATTACTCGGGATAATTTAGTCATCACAAAGACGCCTCTTGCTGTTGTGGTTGATAATTCAAGTTCTATAGCTTTTCTTAAAAATGAAAAGAAAACTAAAGCAATTCTCCAAAATATTCAGAGCAATACGGCTTTGAATGATAAATTTGACGTTCAAGTTTTTCAATTTTCTGAGGATTTTAGTCCGTTATCAAATATTGATTTTAAAGGCAGTCAAACCAATATTGATCTTGTAGCGAACAATCTAAAAAGTATATTTAAAAATACAGTTTTCCCAACGGTTTTGCTTACTGATGGAAATCAAACATCAGGTAACGACTATGTTTATAGTTTTGATCCATCAAATAGGGTATTTCCTCTTGTAGTAGGAGATACTGTTACTTATCTTGATTTTAAAATCAATCAGTTGAATGTTAATAAGTATGCTTTTCATAAAAATAAATTTCCAGTAGAGGTGTTTTTACAGTATTCAGGTTCAAAAACTATGGATGCTGATTTTTCATTGTCTCAAGGAAAAACTATTTTGAATAAGCAAAGCATGCGTTTTTCTCCTTCAAAACGAACACAATCCCTAACGTTGTTTTTACCTGCGGATAAAATTGGACTTCAACTTTATAAAGCGACAATTACTTCAAAAGTAAAAGAAAAAAACACCTTTAATAATGTAAAGAATTTTGCAGTTGATATTATAGATCAAAAAACAAATATTGCAATAGTCTCAGCAATAAATCATCCGGATTTAGGAGCTTTAAAACGAGCAATAGAAGCTAATGTACAGCGTAAAGTTACTGTTGTTAAACCAAACGATATTAAGGATTTAACACCATATTCGGTTTTGATATTGTATCAGCCAAATTCAGAGTTTAAATCAGTTTTTGATGCCAATACAAAATTGAAAATTAACAGCTTTATTATCACTGGTAATAGCACGGATTTTAATTTTTTGAACAATCAGCAAACGTCTCTTAATTTTAAAATGAGTGGACAAAAAGAGGATTATTTACCGGTTTTTAATAATCAATTTAATTTGTTTGCTGCTGAAAATATTGGTTTTGAAAATCTGCCTCCCATTCAAAATCCATTTGGCACTATAACTACAAATGCTGGTGTTACCGTATTGTTATCGTCAAGAATTAGAGCAATTGATACGCAAATGCCTTTACTGGTTTTTGCAGAAAGTCAATCCGGTAGAAATGCTTTTTTAATGGGAGAGAATAGCTGGAAATGGCGTTTACAGTCTCATGTGACTAACAAATCTTTTGAAAAATACGATTTATTCCTTGATAAAATTATTCAGTTTCTAGCTTCAAACAATTCCAAAAAATCATTGGTGGTTGAGCATGAACGTTTTTACAACTCAGGAGAACCTATTGAGATAACGGCTCAGTTTTTTAATAAAAATTATGAGTTTGATGAAAAAGCTCGACTATCTATTTCTTTAAAAAATAAAAGCAATAAGCAAACTAAAAATTACGATTTAGTTAAAGGGAACAATACTTATAAAGTCAATCTTGATGGTTTAAAGGCAGGATCTTATGATTTTGCAGTTCAAGAATTGAATTCTAAAACATCTTACACAGGTAGTTTTGAAATTTTAGATTTTGATATTGAAAAGCAATTTGTAAATTCAGATGTTGAAAAACTAAGCCAATTAGCAACTCATACTAGTGGAAAAGTATTTTTTGCAAATCAAGAAGAACAATTAATAAAAACCCTACTCGATAGCCAAGAATACAAAGCCATTCAAAAAAGCAATAGTGTTAAAACACCATTAATTGACTGGATTTGGTTACTCATAATTATTGCTATTTCACTTGCTACAGAATGGTTTGTACGTAAATATAACGGTTTACTATAATTCAGATTTATTATGGATTTTAGACTAAAAGTTTTTTATACCGTTGCCAATCGATTGAGTTTTACTAAAGCTGCAGCTGAATTATTTATAACTCAACCTGCCATTTCAAAGCACATACAAGAGTTAGAAGAACAATACGGAATTAAATTATTTGATAGAAACGGTTCTAAAATAGCATTGACACACGCTGGAACTGTATTGTTAAAACATGCCAAAAATATTTTTGAAATGTATCGTGAGATCGATTTTGACATGAGCACGCTTATCAATCAGCGCTCAGGATTGTTGCGATTGGGTGCGAGTACAACAATTTCACAATATATTATCCCGCCATTATTAGCTAAATTTCATTTAAAACTAAAGGACGTTAAAGTAAGTTTGTTAAATGGCAATACAGAACAAATTGAGCACGCATTGGTACAGCAAGAAATTGAAATGGGCATTGTAGAAGGGCAGTCTAAAAATAAATTAATAAAATACATACCATTTTTAAAAGATGAATTGGTTTTAGTTTGTAATATTTTAAATCCGCTGGTGCAACGAGATGAGATTGAGCTAACTGACCTTAAGAAAATGCAATTTTTAATGCGTGAACAAGGTTCAGGAACACTTGAAGTAATTGAGCATGCTTTAAAACCTTTTGAAATTAAAGGTTCTGATTTGCAAGTAGAAATGCAATTGGGAAGTACTGAAAGTATTAAATCGTATTTATTGAACTCTGACTGTGTTGCTTTTATGTCAATTCATGCGGTGCAAAAAGAGCTTCAAAACAATGAATTGGCTATTCTAGACATTAAAGACTTAGTAATCGAACGTTATTTTTATATCATTACATTACAAGGAAAAACAGATTCTTTGTCTGAATTGTTTATTCAAAATATTTCGAACCATTATAATTTAAAGTTATAGTAGATTATAATTTGCAATTGGTGCTTTTAGATTATTGTACGCACCTTTGTAAAGTACTAATTCAACAACTTTACATTGGAAACTCCTCATAAACATATTCATAAACAATCCTATTTGTTTTTTAGCGAAAGTAGTAACCTTATACAACAACTTTTTTTTGTTGGGATGCTTTTACTTTGTACCACCGTTTTTGTTTCTCCTCCAATTGCTTTAGGATTAGGCTTGATTGTAGCTAATGTATTTGGGCATCCTTTTTTAGCATGGAATCAAAAAGCCACCAATTACTTATTGCAATTTTCAGTTGTTGGTTTAGGATTTGGTATGAATGTTCAAAGTGCAATAAGTGCTGGAAAAGAAGGCTTTTTATTTACCATTATTTCAATCTTAAGCACATTAATTTTAGGAACATTGTTAGGTAAATGGTTTAAAGTTGAAAGTAAAACATCACATTTGATTTCTTGTGGAACAGCAATTTGTGGTGGAAGTGCTATAGCAGCAATTGCACCAGTAATCAAATCTGACGAAAAACAAACCTCAGTATCTTTAGGAGTCATATTCATATTAAATTCGGTTGCTTTATTTCTATTTCCAGCTATAGGTCATTATTTTAATGTGTCTCAAAGTGATTTTGGAATGTGGTGTGCCATCGCAATACATGATACCAGTTCTGTAATTGGCGCAGCAAGTAAATACGGTCCAGAGGCTCTACAAATAGCGACAACCGTAAAGTTAGCTCGGGCATTGTGGATTATTCCAGTTGCTTTATTCACCGCTTTTGTATTTAAAAACAAATCGGGTAAAGTTAAAATTCCATACTTTATAGGATTCTTTATTTTAGCATTAGTTGCTAATACTTATCTCCCAGAGGTACAAACTTTTGCACCGCAATTGGTTTCCGTTTCTAAAATAGGACTAACGATTACTTTATTTTTGATTGGAGCAGGTTTAAATAGAAAGGTTTTAAAATCGGTTGGATTTCGACCCCTTTTGCAAGGAATAACACTTTGGGTATGTATTGCGAGTTTTACTTTTATATGGATTGTCTTGTTTTAAATTTAAAAATATATATTTAGCTAATCATTATATTTCAATCAAATTTTTTTAGAAATGATTTAACATAATCTCAAAATGTTTTTCTTTATTATCACAAATTAATGAAATACATTTGCTTTTCTAAAAATATAATATTTAATGAAAAATTTTAAATTTAAAGCTACATTTATTGCATTATCGTCAGTTGGACTTGCATTTTTTTTAATTTCATGGGGCGTTATCGGTCATGAGCGTATCAACAGAGCAGCGGTGATGGCATTGCCAAAACCATTGCAAACTTTCTTTTACAATCATATTGATTTTATTACTCAGGAATCTACTGTTCCGGATTTAAGACGCAATGTTTTAAATGATAAAATGGAACCACCACGTCATTATTTTGATATGGAAAACTTTGGTGATGCAGCTTCTTTTCCTAAAACAATGGAAGAAGCTAAAGGAAAATATGATGAAAAGTTTTTAACCAAAAATGGAATCTTACCTTGGCACATTCAAGATTTAATGGTAAAATTAACAAAGGCATTCAAAGAAAAGAGAAAAAACGAAATCCTTTTTATTGCAGGTGATTTAGGGCATTACATAGCAGATGGTCACATGCCTTTGCATACTTCAGACAATCATGACGGTCAAAATACAAACCAAAAAGGAATTCACTCTTTGTGGGAAAGTCGTTTGCCAGAGTTGTTTGCCAAGGATTATAAATTCAATGTTCCTCAAGGTGTTTATTTAGAAAATGTGGAGAAAGCTACTTGGGATCTGATTTTTGACACACACAGTTTAGTAGAGCCGTTATTAGCCATTGATAAAAAATTAAGAACTGCTACGGCTGAAAACAAAATATTTGTTACCGATACTGCCGGTGAAATTGTAAAAAATAAATACGGAGGAACCCTCTATTCCGATGAATATGCTAAACAATTGCATGCTGATATGAACGGAATGGTTGAAAAGCAAATGCGAAAAGCCATAACCGTTACGGCAAGTTTTTGGTACACGGCTTGGGTAAACGCTGGTAAACCTGATTTGAGTGGTTTAGATACTCCAGAATTGACTAAAAGAAACAGCAAATTGCTAAAAAAAGACGTGAAGACGTACTTGAAAGGTAATCTTTTCGGACTAACGAGCGATAAAGAATAAAGCTGTATTAATTAAAAAAAAGCGGGTGATACATATGTTTCACCCGCTTTTTTATGCTAATATATTTTTTGATACCTTTTGTTCTTTAGTATATCGGATGCTGATTGGTAATAGGAAATTGTTTCTTTAACAAGATCGGTTCTCTCTTTCTTTATTGGAAGTTGGTCGTAATAAATTTGAAAAATTGGATCCACTTTTTGGTCTGTTTTTAAATGTAACTCAAATTGTTTAACCCTCTGTTTTGGTGAAATAATGGTTAGAACGTTATCTTTAATTAATCCTAAATCTTGATACGTAGCAATCAAAGCTCTTGGTTTATAGTCTGCTTTTAGTACGTCTTGTCCATAAAATTTACTTTGGTAATCAAAATTTAGAAGTCCAAATACCGTAGGCATAACATCTATTTGTGACATTAGGTTAGTGTATTGAGCTGGTGCAATATAACCAGGACTGTAAATCATAGCAGGAATACGGTATTTATCAACCGGTAATTCTGTTTTTCCTGCACTTGATGCACAATGATCAGCTAGAATTACAAAAACCGTGTTTCCAAACCAAGGCTGTTTTTGTGCCATTTCAAAAAATTTGCGCATAGCATAATCCGTATACTTCACGCCGCCATCACGAGATTTAGCATCGCCAGGAATGTCAATTTTACCATTCGGATACGTAAATGGCCTGTGATTGCTAACAGTCATGATGTGATTGAAAAACGGTTTCCCTGTTTTTACTTCCTGATTCATTATTTTAATAGCCTTGTGATACATATCTTCGTCACAAACGCCCCAAATATTGGCAAAAGTGATTTCTTTAGGTTCAAATGTTTTTTTATCTACAATGTCATAGCCATTGCCTGTGAAAAAATCCTCCATATTATCAAAAAAAGCATCACCTCCATACATGAATTTAACTGCATATCCCTTTTGCTTGAAAATGCTCCCTGTTGAAAATTTATTTTTATTGTCTTCGCGCTTCACAACACTTTCGCCTGCAGTAGGAGGAAAGCATAGGGTTACGGCTTCAAGGCCTCTTACGGTTCTATTTCCAGCCGCATAAAGATTGGTGAAAACCAAACTTTTTGTCGCCAAACTATCTAAAAAGGGAGTAATACCATTTTCGTTACCATACATTTTCATAAATTCAGCACTGTAACTTTCAATCGTTATTAAAACAACATTTTTATTTTGTTCAGCAGCTACATTTTGAATGTCTCGTAAAGAGCTATTGTCTGTAATATTTGGAATTTGTTGCTTTAGCTGAGAAAATGCTTCTTGAGTTGGTATCGTTTTATAAAATTTGAAGTAATCCAATTCGCTGTGTACGAAAGCAAAATAAAATTTATAAATGCCGTTGGCTTGTAGCTCATTCGCAAATACATTTCTCGAATTTTCTTTCGTCGATAAATAAGGCAAAGCAAGCAATGCAACACCAAAAAGGAAGAGATAGATTCCTGATATTTTAATTTTTTGTGTAAAAGTAGGAATGTTTTCTATATAACTTTTTGTTTTTTGGACAATGAAATACGTAATGATACCTGCTAAAGCGAACAAAGCTGAAAACAAGGGGATAACGGGATAAGATTCCATTATATTTCCAATTACTTCATTAGTATAAATTAAATAATTGACTGCAATAAAATTGTAGCGAACACCAAATTCATTCCAAAAGAAGTATTCACTGATTCCATTTTGCAAAATCAACAGAACATATAGTAAAATAACAAAAGAGAACAACCAAAACCGAATAGTATTGCGATATTTCGGTAGAAAAAGTAAAAGGCCAAAAAGGAGCGTTTTGATAGAAAGAAAACCAATTGCAATTTTTGGTAACGCGCTACCATATTCGTTCAAAATAGTATTTCCAAAAGCTACGTAACAAAGTAGCGCCACAAAGAATCCCAAAATTACATATCCGTATGGGGAATAGTATTTCGCATTTGATATAAATATAAGGTAAAGCCATAAAAATAAACTTAAGAGCACAAAAATTAATGCATCCGATAGAAATCCTAAAATGAATATTGAAAAAGTTTCAATAACAGTAAAGGAGGTTTGAGTAATTGGATGAAAAAATAAAATCAACCGGACTATAAAGCTAATACTGACAAAAAACAATACTAAATAGTTGAAAGGCGACGTTATCTTAAAAAGCTTCATATTTTATTTTTTATCGTAAAAGTAACTTTTATTAATGTAGTATTATTTTAAGATTTGCTTAATGTTAGTAATAAGATTAATATTAACTTAAGAATAGCCGTTAGGCAAACTAGTAATCAATAAAATAAATAATTTTACAAAGAATTCAAATTCAAGTTCAAATGAAAAAATGCAGTATTGTTTTATTCCTTATGATAGGAACAATAGGTTTTTCTCAAAGCTGGAAAACATCTTTTACAGAAGCGAAAGTTCAGGCAGCTGCCGAAAACAAAAACATACTTTTAGTTTTCTCAGGATCTGATTGGTGTGCTCCTTGTATAAAATTAGACAAAACCATTTGGCAATCGGAAGAGTTTAAAAGTGAATCTGCTCAAAAATGGGTGATCTATAAAGCTGATTTCCCAAAGAAAAAAGCCAATTTATTACCAGCAGAGTTAACGGAAAGCAATAAAAAGTTAGCTGAACAATATAACAAAGCAGGGAATTTTCCGCTAGTTCTTTTATTAAATCCTGCAGGTTCAGTATTAGGAATTAGTGGTTATAAGAACGTGAGTCCAAAAGAGTATATTCAATTGATTCATTCTTTCGAACAAAAATGAAAAAAATAGTCTTCTTAATAGTAGTTATTTGTAGTCTTTCGGCACAGTCACAAATCATTCACAAACGCAAGTTGTTTATGTTAGGGAGCCCGTTTGAGGTTACTGCTGTTGCAAAAGATACAATTGCTGCCAACGAATATATTGATTTGGCTATAGCTGAATCAAAACGAATTGAGAATTTAATCTCAGATTGGATTCCCACCACCCAAATTTCTCAAGTCAATAAGAATGCGGGCATAAAACCCGTTAAAGTCGATGCTGAAGTTTTTGAATTGGTCGAAAGAGCTATAAAAATTTCGAAGTTAACTAATGGAGCTTTTGATATTTCCTATGCCTCTATGGATAAAATCTGGAAGTTTGATGGGTCGATGAAAGTAATGCCAACAGAAGAAGCAATCAAACAATCAGTATCGAAAATTGGGTATCAAAACATTATATTAGACCCTAAAGAGCAGACTATTTTTCTGAAATTTGAAGGAATGAAATTGGGTTTAGGAGGAATAGGACAAGGATACATTGCCGACAAAATAAAAAGTTTATTATTTTCTAAAGGATGTTTGTCAGGAATTATAAATGTTTCGGGAGATATTAATGCATGGGGAAAGCAACCTGACGGGAAACCATGGACAGTAGGAATTGTAAACCCCGTAAATAAAAATAAAATTTTCGCTACTTTTCCACTTACCGATAGTGCTGTTGAGACTTCAGGGAGTTACGAGAAATTTGTTGTTTTTAATGGCAAAAGATATTCACATATTATCGATCCAAGAACCGGTTATCCTGCCACCGGAATTGTAAGTGTTTCTGTCTTTGCAAAGCAAACAGAAATTGCAGATGCATTAGCTACCGGAATTTTTGTGCTAGGAGTGGATGTTGGCTTGGACTTAGTCAATCAAATAAAAGGAATAGAATGCATCATTGTAGATGATACAGGTAAAATTTATTCATCAAAAGGAATAGATGCAAAAAATACAATCAATTAAATAGTAATGCGATGATAAAGAAATTAGGATTAATGCTGGTAGGATTGTTTGTTTTGCAATCCTGTACTGCCGTAAAGGAATATGAAAAAGAAAAGATTAACGATCCTGATATGAAACTATCAGCGAGAATGGCAGAGCGTTACGAAACTTCTTTTCAAATCTACCGGGAAGCTTCAGCTGGAGCGAATGGCGGTAAATCAGGTGGTGGTTGTGGTTGCAATTAAAATTGCAAATATTTGACTTTAATATCAATTCAATTAAAAATGAAGATAAAAATTGTAGCACTTTTGCTAATTGGAACGGCAACTGCATTTGCGCAAGATACAGCCAAGGAACCAGTATTTAAAAAACGCGTATTAGAAACTACCGAAGTTGATTTTTTGGCAAGTTACTATGCCCAAGATGGTTCAAGATCTGCTGTTTCTGGTGGACTTGGTTCTGAAAAACTTACTGATGTAGCTTCAAATATTGTAGTAGCAATGCCATTAAATGATGACGATGTCTTGACTATTGACCTTGGTATTTCGGCTTATTCGTCAGCGTCTTCTAGTAATATCAATCCGTACGATACTGCAAACGGCACGCCTTGGCAAGCTTCCTCAGGTGCGTCACAAAGTGATCAACTTACATCTGTCGTAGCTAATTACAGCCATAGTAGTGACTCACGAGATGTTATTTGGAACGCGGATGTATCCTTTTCTAATGAGTATGATTACACTTCTGTTGGAGTAGGTGGTGGAGTAGCACGTTTGTTCAATGAAAAAAACACAGAACTTAGCGTAAAAGTTAATGCATACTTGGACCAATGGAGACCTATTTACCCAAAAGAATTATCTGATTTTGATAGTAATGGCGCTGGTTTTTTAAACCAAGGTATTTTTAATGGTAGAACTATTTGGGATCAAAACGGACAAGCATCGACGGCTTATTTACCAAGTGCCTTTAAGCCAGTTACGGCAGTTAATAGAAATTCATTTTCGGCTTCATTTGGATTTTCACAGGTTTTAACCAAGAAATTACAAGTTTCATTTTTCTTTGACGTTTTACAACAGCAAGGACTTTTATCTTCACCCTATCACAGAATGTATTTTGCGGATAAAGCAAACTTTTATGTGGGACAGCCACAATTTATTGCTAATTACACCAATGAAAACAACAAAGGAGCGTATCAATTAGCCGATGATATAGAGCGATTGCCTGATACTCGTTTTAAACTTCCAGTTGGAGCACGATTGAATTATTATGTAAATGAACGTGTTGCTTTGCGGACCTATTACCGTTATTATTCAGATAATTGGGACATTCAATCTCATACCGCGAGTATTGAAGTTCCAGTAAAATTGACGGAGAAGTTTACGGTATTCCCAATGTACAGGTATTATACACAAACACAGTCTAAGTATTATGCGCCTTACGAAACCCATTTGTCAACTGAAAAATTTTATACCTCAGATGCTGATTTAGCTACTTTCGATGCCAATCAATATGGTTTTGGAGTGAATTATACAGATATCTTTACAGGTGCAAAAGTTTGGAAATTTGGACTAAAAAATATTGATTTTAGATTCAATCATTACAAGCGAAGTGACAATCTAACAGCCGATATTGCAACCGTTGCATTTAAATTTATAATGCAATAAAGCTTAATTTTACAAAAAAAAGAAACATGCACTTATTAATTGTAGAGGATGAGGCTGGGATTATTCAGTTTTTGCAACAAGGCTTAGAAGAAGAAGGCTATACCGTGAGCAGCGCTGTTGATGGGAGTCTTGCATTTGAGAAAATCCAAAAGGAAAATTTTGACCTCATTTTATTAGATTGGATGCTGCCCAAAATGACAGGTTTAGAGCTGTGCAAAGCCATTCGGTTAAAAAACAATACTACACCTATTATTTTTTTGACAGCTAGAGATACGGTTCAAGAAACCATTGAAGGGTTGAAAGCAGGAGCTAACGATTATATTAAAAAACCATTTAGTTTTGACGAATTATTAGAACGAATTAAGATCCATTTTAGGAATCAAGGTGAGATAACAAAACTGACCTTGGGAAGTATAACAATTGACTTAGCGCAGCATAGGGTTTTAGTAAACGATGCGGAGGTTGCCTTTACACAACGTGAATTTGAGCTTTTGACATACTTAATTAAAAATAAAGGTAAAGTTTGTACCAGAACACAAATTATTGAAGATGTTTGGGACATTCATTTTGAATATGATACTGGTGTTATTGATGTTTTTATGAATGCTATTCGTAAAAAATTGAATTTAAAAAATGAACAAGACAATATAAAAACTGTCCGAGGAGTAGGCTATATTGCTAATGATTAAATAAAAATGCAACAACTTTCATTTAAAAATAGAATTGCTTTCAATTATATTGTCACCACTGCTTTATTGATTTTTGTAGTGTTTTGTATAATATATTCTATTGTAAGATTTAGCGTGTATAGTCATGTCAATACTGATATTAATAGCGAAGCGGACAAACATTTAAGTGAAATTGAAACAGTTGGCGATTCATTTCATTTGATTCACAAAGAGGAGTGGAAGGAGCGCGAACACAATACACTTGATGTGAATCCCGTTTTTATTCAATTTATAGATCAAAATGGAAAATTAATAGAAAAATCACCGAATCTTAAAAAAACTACTTTGTCTTTTAATTCAAAGTATGGTGCAAATGTACTTTTTGACACCACTTTAGCCAATAGTGCCATCAGGCAAATACAAGTTCCTATTTACAATAAATCTAAAATTATTGGATATTTAATCGTTGCTATGTCTCTTGAGGATTCAACAATGGTACTCGAAAATATATCCGAAGTATTGATTATTACTTATCCCATAATTTTAATTGTACTTTTTTTTCTAGCTCGTTTTATTGCTGGTCGTTTTATAAAGCCCATCAGTTCAATTATAACAACCTCCAATGATATAACAAAAGACAATCTATCATCGCGTATATCGCTACCTCCACAGCAGGATGAATTATATGTTTTATCGCAAACCATCAATAATTTATTAGATCGTATTGAAACCGCGGTTGAACGTGAAAAACAATTCACTTCAGATGCTTCGCATGAACTTAGAACTCCGTTAACGGTGATTAAAGGAACGCTCGAAGTTTTAATCAGAAAACCGAGAGAACATTCTGAATATACAGAGAAAATAAACTTTTGTGTCAATGAAGTAAATCGATTGAATAACTTGGTGGATCAATTACTTTTGTTAGCCCGTTTTGAAAATCAAAAACAAACGCTAAAAACAGAAAAAGTATATTTAAATGCCTTATTTTTAGATACTATTTCTCGATTTTCATCGATCATTCAAAGCAAGAAAATCAATGTTAGCACCAATTTTACTGCGGAACATTACACAGAAACAGATGGTTATATATTTTCGATAGTAATTAATAATTTAATTTCGAACGCTTTAAAATATTCAAATCAATTCGGAAGCTTAACAATAGTTTTAAAAGAAGTTAACTCTATAATTGAATGCCACATTAGTGATACCGGGATAGGAATTCCTGCTGAAGATGTGGATAAAATTTTTAATCAATTTTACCGATCTCAATCCAGTAGTCATCCCGAAATTAAAGGGACTGGTTTAGGACTTTCTATTGTAAAAAAACTATGTACTTTACTCAACATTGATATTGCAATTAGCAGTCAAGAAAACAAAGGAACCACTATTATTTTAAGATTATTTGAAGCATAACTTAAGTAGTTCTTAAGGAATTTGTTATCTTTCAACCTTACTTTTGGGTTATAAAAAAGATCAATAATGCTTGAAAAAATAATTGCTTTCAGTTTAAAAAACAAACTCATTGTTTTACTATTCACACTCGGAATTTTTGGATTTGGTCTCTTTTCTGTTTTCCAAATTTCAATCGGTGCTGTTCCAGATGTGACCAATAACCAAGTACAGGTAATTACAACTTCACGTAACCTTTCTACACAAGACATTGAACAATTTATCACTTATCCGGTTGAAATTGAAATGGCTAATTTGCCTGGGGTAAAGGAAATTCGATCGATTTCGAAATTTGGTTTGTCTGTTGTTACCATTGTTTTTGATGAAAATTTAGGAACGTATCTTCCACGACAACTTATCGCAGAGAAAATTAAAACGGCTTCGGAAAAAATCCCTCAAGGTTTTGGAACACCAGAAATGGGTCCAATTACCACTGGACTTGGTGAAATTTACCAATATACATTAGAAGTAAAACCAGAATTTAAGAATAATTATTCTGTAACAGATTTACGCACCATTCAGGATTGGGTAGTAAAACGCCAGTTATCTGGAATCAAAGGTGTTGTAGAAATTAATACTTGGGGAGGATTTTTAAAACAATATGAAATTGCAATTAGTCCATCGAGTTTAAAAGCCATGAATATTTCGACCGCTGATGTTTTCACCGCTCTCGAAAAAAACAACAGTATTGCGGGTGGTGCCTATATTGAAAAAGTGAATCAAAGTTATTTCATCAGAGGTGAAGGAAAAGTAAATTCATTGGTAGATATTGGCAATATTGTAGTCCAAAACAATAATGGTTTGCCTGTATACATCAAGAATGTAGCGCAAATTCGTTACGGTCATGCCAACCGTTTTGGTGCCATCACTGGCAATGGCGAAGGTGAAAAAGTTTTGGGACAAGTAATGATGCTCAAAGGCGGAAACTCTAAACAAGTTATTGATGATGTTAAGAACAGAGTTGCCGAAATCCAAAAATCACTGCCTGAAGGGGTTTACATAAACGGATTTTTAGAACGAAGTGAATTAGTAGGAAAAACAACTTTTACCGTTGCCGAAAACTTGATTTTAGGATGCTTAATTGTGATTTTTGTTGTGGTGCTATTGCTAGGAAACTGGCGTTCTGGTTTGGTAGTGGCCTCTGTAATTCCGTTGTGTTTGTTGTTTGCTATTTCGTTCATGAATATATTTGGTATCGATGCCAATTTAATGAGTCTAGGAGCGATAGATTTTGGAATTATCATCGATGGTGCTGTTATTATTGTTGAATTTATTGCCTTTCAAATAGCCAGCAAATCCGCTCATTTAGGGAATCTTAGTAAAGAAGAACGCCAGCTAGAGATTGATCAAATTACCTATAAAAGTGCTTCCAAAATGATGAATTCGGCTATTTTTGGCCAGTTGATTATTCTGATTGTTTTTATTCCAATTCTATCCTTATCTGGAATCGAAGGTAAAATGTTCAAACCAATGGCACTGACGTTTAGTTTTGCTTTGTTAGGCGCCATGATTTTTTGTTTTACCTATGTTCCTGTGGTTTCTTCATTGTTTTTGAAACCAAAAGAGGAAAATCCAAACTCTATTTCAAATAAGTTAATTCATAAGTTGAATTCGTGGTATTTGCCTATTATTACTTGGGCTATAGCCAATACCAAAAAGGTTTTATATGGTGCTCTTGGTTTATTATTGCTGGCTGCGGGTCTTTTTGCAACAATGGGAGGAGAATTTATTCCCACATTAGATGAGGGTGATTTTGTGATTCAGCCCGTTTTAAAAACAGGAACGTCATTGACTAAGACGATTGCAATAACTACAAAAATTGAAAAAATAATCCTTAAAAATTTTCCAGAAGTTACACAGGTTGTCAGTAGAATTGGTGCTGCCGAGGTACCTACAGATCCTATGTCTATGGAAGAAAGCGATGTCATTGTGAAATTGAAACCCAAATCTGATTGGACTTCGGCTGCTACCAAAGATGAATTGGCAGATAAAATAAAAGAAGCTTTAGAAAATCAAATTCCGAATATGGAAATCGAATTTACCCAGCCGATAGAAATGCGTTTCAACGAATTAATTTCGGGAACCCGATCTGATGTGGCGGTTAAAGTTTTTGGCGAAGACTTGGGTATTTTGGCTCAAAAAGCAGAGGAAATTAAAAATGCTATTGCAAAAGTAGAAGGCGCTTCGGATATTATCATCGAAAAAACGGAAGGCTTACCGCAAATGTCCGTAGTTTATGATCGTTCTAAAATTGCCCGTTATGGGTTGAATATTGCCGATTTGAACGAAATGATTGCTCTTGGCTTTGCCGGAAAAACCGTTGGAACTGTTTTTGAAGGCGAAAAACGTTTTGATATGGTCGTGCGTTTGGATCAAACCAACCGACAAGACATTGAGGATTTACGTAATTTGTATGTTTCAACTCCAAACGGCGAACAAATTCCGTTACGCGAGTTGGCTTCGATCGAATATACTGAAGGTCCCGCAAAAATTTCTAGAGATAATACGAATAGAAGAATTGTAGTAGGAATCAACGTTAGGAATCGTGATTTACAGAGTGTAGTTACTGATATTCAGAAAATTGTTGAAAGCAAAATCAAATTACCATCAGGCTATTACGTGAAATATGGTGGACAATTTGAAAATTTACAAAGCGCTAAAGCCCGCTTGATGATAGCAGTTCCTATCGCATTATTTTTGATTTTTATCCTTTTGTATTTTGCATTTGGCTCTGTGAAAGAGGCGTTAATGGTCTATTCAGCAATTCCTTTGTCAGCAGTAGGTGGAGTCTTGTTTTTATGGATGCGCGATCTGCCGTTCAGTATTTCAGCAGGCGTTGGTTTTATTGCACTTTTCGGAATTGCAGTTTTAAACGGAATAGTGCTCATCGAACATTTTAAAGAACTCAAACACCAAGGAATGAAAGATATTGATGCATTAATTTTAAAAGGTACTACAGATAGATTGCGTCCGGTATTATTGACTGCAGCTGCTGCCGCACTAGGATTTTTACCGATGGCAATATCATCCTCTGCAGGAGCGGAGGTGCAACGACCTTTGGCAACGGTTGTCATTGGAGGATTGTTTACGGCAACTATTTTAACGATGATTGTGTTGCCTATTTTATACAAAGTTTTTGAGAATCAGTCTTTCAAAAAAGCGAAACTAAAGAAAACTCAAAATGCAACTTTTGTCATTATGTTAATGCTGAGTTCTTCATTTGCTTTTTCACAAAATACTAATCCAGAATTAGATAGTTTATTGTCCAAAGCAATGCAAAACAATAAAGGTATTAAAGCGGCTCAACTGCAAGTCGATAAGACTAAAGCCAATATCAAATCGGCCAATACCTTTGATAAAACTAATATTTATTACAGTTACGATCAAAATAATTTGGCACTCAATAACCAACCTTTGCGTGTTTTTGGTGTGCAGCAACGTTTCGCTTTTCCAACGGTTTACGGAGCGCAGAAAAAAGTATTTTCTTCTGAATACGAAAAGGAGAAAGCTAGTTTTGAAATTCAAAAAAACAAACTTTCTTTGGCTGTAGCCAAATCTTATCAGCACATTGTTTATTTGCAACATCAAGAAAAACTGTATCAGTATTTAGATAGTTTGTACCAAAATTTCTCGAAAGCCAGCGACAGACGTTTTGAATTAGGAGAAACAAATTATCTGGAAAAAATTACGGCTCAGGCCAAGTTTAGGCAAATAAGAGCCAAGCTTTCACAAATTGAGAATGACAAAAAAGCACAGTATGAACTGTTGCAATCCTTACTTCAAACTGATGAAACTATTGTGGTAAAAAGCAACAAAATTACACCTTTACAATCTTCTATAAATGAAACAAGTAAAACATTATATACTGCGTATTTAGAAAGTATTACATCTAATTATAAAAGCCAAATTATTTTGCAAAAACAACATTGGCTACCGGATATTAACGTGGATTATTTTCAAGGAAAAAATAACGGATTGTCGCAGTCTTTGTATGGTTTTCAAATCGGAGTTGCTATACCAATTTTATTCTCGGGACAGGTTGCAAAAAGTAAAGTAGCACAACTTGAATTGCAAAGTTGGGAGCAACAAAAACAAAATGAAGCCATAAAAATAGAGAAGTACATCACTCAAAAAAAGAATGAATTAGCGAAACATCAGGAGGCTATAAACTACTACAATTCATACGGTAAAAAGTTATCGGATGAGATTATAAAGGTGGGAAATAACAGCTACAAGCATGGTGAGATCGATTTCTTTCAATACATCCAAAGTTTAGAAAATGCCACTACTATTCAGGTGGATTACTTAGATACTATTTTGCAATTCAATCAAACCCAATTAGATTTACAATACCTCAATTTTTAATATTTTACCAATGAAAAATGCACTCTATATAATTGCTATATCTCTTTATTTATTTTCTTGCAAAGAAGCGAAAACGGAAGAATCAGAACCAAAAGATAATGGTTTAATCACAGTATCTGCCACTCAATTCAAAACCTCAGGCATGGAGATTGGGAGTCCAACAGAACAGGATTTTGATGTTACCGTAAAAGCATCCGGGAAAATTGATGTACCGCCACAAAACCGAGCTAAAGTGAACACTTTTATGGGCGGTTACGTAAAATCAACGACGCTTTTGGTAGGAAATAAAGTAATTAAAGGACAAGCTTTATTGACTTTACAAAACACCGAATTTTTAGATATTCAAAAAGAGTATATGGAAGTGGCGGAGCAACTTAATTTCTTGAAATCAGAATACGACCGCCAAAAAACCTTGTACGATGAAAAAATTACTTCGCAAAAAAACTACTTAAAAGCTGAAAGCGAGTATAAAAGAGCCAAAGCCATGCATCAAAGTTTGCGAGCCAAATTGTTGCTTTTGAACATTAATCCTAAAAATGTGGAGAGAGGAATTTTGACTTCAACTATCACTATTTTTTCTCCAATAACAGGTGATATTGTGATTATGAATGCCAATGTAGGTATGTATGTAGCGCCTTCGGATGTGATTTTAGAAATTGTTGATACGGATCACTTGCATTTAGAATTAGCTGTTTTTGAAAAAGATATTTTGAATGTGAAAATTGGACAAAAAATACATTTTAAAGTTCCAGAAGCATCCAAAGATGTTTTTAATGCCGAAGTACATTTGGTAGGAAAATCAATTGAAGGAAACGACAGAACGATTAATATTCATGGACATTTAGACGATGTTATAAAGCAAAAACTGTTGACAGGCATGTTTGTAGAATCTGAAATAATTATCGATTCTAAAAAAGGCTTAGCGATTCCTACTGAGGCATTGGTGACAGAAAACAATAAAAATTTTGTACTTTTAGTCAAGAATGAAAAAAACGGGTATTCGTTCCAGAAAGTAAGTGTTACTATTGGATCGAAGTCTGAAAAGTTTGTCGAAATACTGCCAAATGCTTCAATATCTGCTTCATCAAGACTATTGACAAAAGGAGTTTTTGATTTGGTTAATTAATAAAAAATGAAATAATGGACTTGAATAAACTTAAAGATCAATTGCAAACAGAGGTTGATACCGCCTTTTTGTACGATAGTATTGCTGCCATTCAGTCTGATGAAAATCTTTCAAGAGTTTTACTTAGTTTAAGTGAAATCGAGAAAGGACACGCAAAACACATGTTAGATAAAGTTCGTACCATAGAACCGAATTTCAACATGCCTTTGCCATCTGGTAGAGCCAAATTTCAATTGAAGTTGGGTAAAATTTTTGGATACAGTTCCATAATTAGCTCCTTATCCTCAATAGAAAAACAGTTTGCCGAAAATTCGGTTCGAAATAAAATTAAAACGGGTGAAAAACCAACCGGTTTTGAGCACAATCATCTAAATATCATTGAAGCTGTAAATAATAATGATGCTCTAAATGTTTCTGGGGGGCTGTTGTCTAAATTTGAAAGCAGGCATAAATCCGTTGGAGGAAATGCCTTGCGAGCGGCAGTTTTAGGTTCTAATGATGGATTGGTTTCTAATATGAGTTTGGTCATGGGAGTTGCAGGAGCAGCCGTTTCTAATGATACGATATTGCTAACCGGAATTGCAGGACTTTTGGCCGGTGCGATATCAATGGCACTAGGCGAATGGCTTTCGGTACAAAGTTCCAGAGAATTAAACCAGCGCCAAATTGATTTGGAAACCGAAGAATTAGAAGCTTCTCCCGAAGAAGAGAAAAAAGAATTGGTTTTATTGTATCAAGCCAAAGGAATGAGTGCAGTCGAAGCACAAAAATTGGCTGACAAAGCTTTTGAAAATCCACAAACAGCGATTGATGCCATCATTACCGAGGAATTAGGAATTGACAAAGAAGAATTAGGAGGATCAGCCTGGGAAGCAGCTACAGCATCGTTTGTGCTCTTTGCTATCGGAGCGATTATTCCATTATATCCGTTTATGTTTTTAGACGGAAAAAATGCTATTTTATTAAGTGTCGGAAGCAGTGTGGTAGGGCTTTTTGGGATAGGTGCCGCTATTACTTTATTGACGGGGAAAAGCATTTTATTTTCGGGATTCAGACAAGTGGCTTTCGGTTTGTTAGCTGCAGCAATCACTTATGGAATTGGCTCTTGGATAGGAGTTTCCTTAGCTGGATAATATTCTAAAAATTTAAATATCATTAACAAATACTAACTAAAATTATAAAATTATGAATGATGCACACCTACACCTAGTTGTAAACCATTTTCCTATTATTGGAACAATCCTTGGACTTGGAATTTTAATCGCTGGAATAGTGCTTAATAACAAATCCGTACAAAATACTGCTTATGTATTATTTGTTATTTCAGCTGTTTTTGGCTTTTTTAGTATGTCGACTGGCGAAGGAGCAGAGGAAATGGTAGAAGATTTTCCTGGAATAGGAAAAGCAATTATTCATGAACACGAGGAAATGGCTGAAAAATTAGCAATTGTTTTATATGCGTTGGCAATTACATCATTGTTTGGTCTCTATTCTAATTTGAAAAATAAACCAAAAGCAAAGCTAGTTTCATATATTGCTACAGTAGTTGCAATCATTGCCGTATTTTTTGCGCAGCAAACGGGTACAACAGGAGGTGAAGTTCGTCATACTGAAATTAGAACCGATAGTGCCAATGTAGACCATAATACAGAGCAAACAACTCCTACAAAAGAGGAAGAAAAGGAATGAAAATATTATTTTAACAAAAAAATAATATTAAGTTAAAGTATTAATTGCTTTTTAATTAAAAAAGCTTTTATCTTTGCATAGAAAAATAAAACACATGTTTACAATACAATTACATCATCATCATTTTCATTATTGCTCTCAAGCGATGTGTTAATGGTATGCATGTAAATCATCATATTTAAAAACCCGTTTGAGTACATCAAACGGGTTTTTTATTACCTCAAATTGTACTCAAACATTATCATTCTAAAAAAACAAAAAAACAAAAAAATGAGTACATTAAAAATTGCAATTCAAAAATCAGGTCGTTTAAACGAAGACAGCATTCAAATTCTAAAAGATGCTGGTATCTCCATTGATAACGGAATCGACCAATTAAAAGCCGAAGCATCTAACTTTCCTCTTGAAGTTCTATATTTAAGAAATTCAGATATTCCTCAATATTTGATGGATGGTGTAGTAGATATTGCCATTGTTGGAGATAATTTATTGGTTGAAAAAGGCGGAAATATTGAAGTCATTCAAAAATTAGGTTTTTCAAAATGCAAAGTATCTGTTGCTGTACCTAAATCATTTGAATACAAATCTGTAAAAGATCTTGACGGGATGCGCATTGCTACATCGTATCCTAAAACGGTACTGGATTTCTTCAATTCAAAAGGTGTTACAGTTGACATTCACCAAATTTCAGGTTCGGTTGAGATTGCACCAAACATTGGTCTTGCTGATGCTATTGTAGATATTGTATCAAGTGGAAGTACGTTATTTAAAAATAATTTAAAAGAAGTTGAAGTCATATTTAAAAGTGAAGCAGTTTTAGCTGTTTCTCCAAAAGTAAGTCCAGAATCTCAAAAAATTATCAACACTTTAAAATTCAGAATCGAATCAGTTTTAAGAGCAAGAAAATCAAAATACATTTTGATGAACGTTCCTAATGACAAGATTGAAGCAGTTGGTAAAATTTTACCGGTATTACGTAGTTTAACGGTTTTACCATTAGCACAAGAAGGCTGGAGCAGTGTACACTCTGTAATTGATAAAGATACCTTTTGGGACGTTATCGATCAGTTGAAAGAGGCTGGAGCCGAGGGGATTTTAGTATGCCCAATTGAAAAAATGGTACTGTAACAATTTTGAATTATAAGTTATGAATTATCTGCTTAAGAACTGAATAATTCTATTTTTTAAATTTTGAATAAAATTATAAATGAACAAAATATACAATCCAAAACCAGAAACGTGGTCCAGTATTTTAGAAAGACCTACAAAAACGGTAGATGACATTGAAGCTACTGTAAAAGAAATTTTCAAGGAAGTTCAAAAAAAAGGGGATGAGGCTGTCGCCAAATATACGTCGCTTTTTGATGGAGTTACAGTTGATACAATTGAAGTTTCAAAAACTGAAATTGAGGCGGCTGTTTCGAGTGTTTCAGATGAATTAAAAGCAGCAATTGCTTTAGCTAAAGAAAATATAACCAAATTCCACACAGCTCAAAAAACAAACCGAGTAGCAGTTGAAACTATCGAAGGAGTAAGTTGCTGGCAGGAAAAACGACCTATTCAAAAGGTAGGTCTGTATATTCCTGGAGGAACAGCGCCTTTGTTTTCAACAGTCTTGATGCTTGCCGTACCTGCTAAAATTGCAGGTTGTAAAGAAATTGTCTTATGCTCTCCACCAGATAAAAATGGGCAAATTAATCCTGCCATTTTATTTGCAGCACATTTGTGCGGAGTTACAAAAATTTTAAAAGTAGGAGGCATTCAGGCTATTGCAGGATTAACTTTTGGTACAGAAATTATTCCTAAAGTATATAAAATTTTTGGACCTGGAAATCAATTTGTAACCGTTGCAAAACAGTTGGCTACACAATTTGGCGTAGCAATCGATATGCCAGCAGGCCCATCGGAATTATTGATTGTTGCTGATGATTCAGCGGTTCCGGCTTTCGTAGCATCTGATTTATTATCGCAAGCAGAACATGGAGCAGACAGTCAGGTTATTTTAGTTTCAACATCTAGAAAACTGATTGATGCCGTTGAAGATGAAATTCAGCTTCAAATAGAGCTATTACCACGTAAAGAAATTGCCGAAAAGGCAATCGCTAACTCCAAATTAATTTTTGTCGAAAATGATGAAATTGCTTTGGATTTAATAAACGAATACGGTCCAGAACACTTTATTGTATGCACCGCCAACGATGATTTTTACATTGACGAAATAGAAAATGCGGGTTCTATTTTTATAGGAAATTATACACCAGAGAGCGCAGGCGATTACGCATCGGGTACTAATCATACCTTACCTACTAATGGATATGCTAAAAACTATAGTGGTGTAAATCTAGATAGTTTTACCAAAGCAATGACGTTCCAAAAAATTTCTGAAAAAGGAATTCAAAATATTGGTAAAGCTATTGAAATCATGGCCGATGCCGAAGGTTTACAAGCTCACAAAAATGCAGTTACATTACGATTAAAAGCAATAGAAAATGGAAAATAATTTTGATATCAATAATTTGGTTCGGGAAAATGTAAAAAACATGAAGCCCTATTCATCTGCTCGCGATGAATTTGAGGATTTTGATACTGCCGAAATGATATTTTTGGATGCCAATGAAAATCCGTTTGAAAACGGAGTAAATAGATATCCAGATCCACAGCAAGCGAATGTAAAAGAGGTTTTGGCAAAGCAAAAAGTTGTCAAATCAAATCAGATTTTATTAGGAAACGGAAGCGATGAAGTACTTGATTTACTTTTTAGAGCTTTTTGTGAACCAAAAATAGACAACATAATTACATTGCCACCAACGTACGGAATGTATGGTGTTTTGGCCAATTTGAACGCAGTAGAAAATAGAGAAGTTCTTTTGAGCGAAGATTTTCAGCCAGAGATTGAAAAAATCATGGAAGCGGTTGACGCCAATACCAAAATGATATTTTTATGTTCGCCAAACAACCCAACGGGGAATTCGTTTTCTGACGAAAGTGTGGCGTATCTTTTGCAAAACTTTAAAGGGTTGGTGGTTATTGATGAAGCCTACATTGATTTTTCTAAAAAGGACAGTTGGATCAATGAATTAGATGAATATCCTAATTTGATCATTACTCAAACGCTTTCAAAAGCATATGGTTTAGCTGGAATCCGATTGGGAGTTTGTTACGGGTCTGCAACAGTAATTTCGGTTTTGAATAAAATAAAACCACCATATAATGTAAACGAACTTACTCAAAAAAGAGCTTTAGAGCGATTAGAAAATAGAGATACAATAAAATCTGAAATAGATTCAATAATAGAACAAAGAGAAGAGTTACTTAAAGTTTTACTTGATGTGAAATTTGTTCAAAAAATCTATCCAACAGAGGCTAATTTTATCTTAGTAAAAGTAGATGATGCCAATAAAAGATACGCTGAATTAATTGCAAAAGGAATTGTAATTCGCAATAGAACTACACAAGCACTTTGCGAAAATACGTTGCGTTTGACAGTAGGAACAGAACAAGAAAATAAAAAATTAATTGAGGTGTTAAAACAACTTTAAACCTTAAACTTTAAACTTTTTTTAATGAAAAAAATACTTTTTATAGACCGTGATGGAACGATGGTTTTAGAACCACATGATTACCAATTAGACAGTTTTGAAAAATTAGAATTTTATCCAAATGCTTTCCAATATTTAGGTAAAATTGCTAAAGAATTAGACTTTGAATTGGTAATGGTGACCAATCAAGATGGTTTAGGCACGGATTCTCATCCTGAAGAAAATTTTTGGCCCATACATAACTTGGTGATGAAAGCTTTTGAAAATGAAGGTGTTGTTTTTAGTGACGTTTTAATTGATAAAACCTTTCCGCATGAAAATGCTCCTACACGCAAGCCAGCAATAGGATTACTGACTAAATACATTGATAATCCAGCATATGATTTGGTAAATTCTTTTGTTATTGGTGACCGAATTACAGATGTGGAGTTAGCTAAAAACCTTGGTGCAAAAGGAATTTTCATCAATACGAATGAAGCCTTAGGAAGTGACGAAATAGCCTCAAAAAGAGAAGAATTAGATTCAATAATTGCCTTACAAACTACTGATTGGAAAACGATCTATGAGTTTTTAAAATTAGAAGAACGCTCAGCAACCATTTCTAGAAAGACAAATGAAACTGATATTTACATCAATTTAAACCTAGATGGAACTGGTAAAAGTAAAATTGAAACCGGGATTGCATTTTTTGATCACATGTTAGACCAAATTGCGCGTCATGGGCAAATGGATTTGGAAATCCTTGTAAAAGGTGATCTAGAAGTAGACGAACACCACACCATTGAAGATACTGCAATAGCTCTTGGAGAAGTTTTTGCAAAAGCGTTGGGTAATAAATTAGGAATAGAACGCTATGGTTTTTGTTTACCAATGGACGACTGTTTAGCACAAGTGGCTATTGATTTTGGTGGTAGAAATTGGCTGGTTTGGGAAACCGAATTCAAACGAGAAATGGTAGGTAAAATGCCAACTGAAATGTTCTTTCACTTCTTTAAATCGTTTTCAGACGGAGCCAAAGCCAATATCAACATTAAGGCTGAAGGTACCAATGAGCACCACAAAATTGAAGCGATTTTTAAAGCTTTTGCAAAAGCAATAAAAGTAGCCGTGAAGCGTGATACCGAAAAAATGATTTTACCAAGTACGAAGGGGATGTTGTAAAATTGTTTCAAGTTTAAAGTTTCAGGTTGACTCGAGCAACTTTAAACGTTAAACTTGAAACTTGAAACAAAAGTTAAATGAAAATAGTAATTATAAACTACGGAGCCGGAAATATACAAAGCATTATGTTTGCTATAGAACGTTTGGGTTTTACAGCAGCGCTTAGTAACGATTGGAAGGAAATAAAAGCTGCAGATAAAGTTATTTTTCCTGGAGTTGGTGAGGCAAGTTCTGCGATGAAAATGCTTGTAGATAGCGGTTTAGATGTATTAATTCCAACCTTGAAACAACCTGTTTTAGGGATTTGTTTGGGTATGCAATTGATGTGTAACAAATCCGAAGAGGGAAACACTGCTGGTTTGGAAATTTTTGATGTAGATGTGGTCAAATTCACTTCAAAAGTAAAAGTGCCGCAGATGGGCTGGAATCAAATTTATAATTTGAAATCAGATCTATTTAAGGGAATTGCTGAAAAGGAGTACATGTATTTGGTACATAGTTTTTATGCGCCAAATTGTCCCGAAGCCATTGCTACCACAAATTATGAAGTAGAATATGCCTCAGCATTGAAGAAAAATAATTTTTACGGTACACAATTTCACCCTGAAAAAAGCGGTGATGTTGGCGAACAAATTTTAGGGAATTTTTTAAAATTATAGGATTGAAAAATTCAAAGATTTAAAAATTCAAAGATTGAAAAATGAGGGAGTCCAATATTTCTTTGATCAACAGTATTAATCTTTAAATAATTCAATTATTAAATCTTTAAATTAAAATAAATGAGAATAATACCAGCAATAGACATCATCGACGGGAAATGTGTACGTTTGTCAAAAGGAGATTACAATACCAAAATTATTTACAACGAAAACCCGTTAGAAGTTGCTAAAGAATTTGAAGCGCACGGAATTGAATATTTGCATTTAGTAGATTTAGACGGAGCAAAATCGAGTCAAATCGTGAATTATAAAATATTGGAACAAATTGCAACACAAACAAGTCTAAAAATTGATTTTGGAGGTGGTTTGAAAGCAGATTCCGATTTGAAAATTGCGTTTGAAAGTGGTGCCAATCAAATTACTGGTGGTAGTATTGCTGTAAAGAATAGAGAACTATTCGGAAAATGGATTGCAGAGTATGGTGCGGATAAAATCATTTTGGGAGCAGATGCTAATAATGAAAAAGTAGCTGTTTCAGGCTGGTTAGAAGATTCAAATGAAGATTTGATTCCCTTTATTCAAGACTATCAAAGTAAAGGAATTCAATATGTAATTTGTACCGATATTGCTAAAGACGGTATGCTTGAAGGACCATCATTTGATTTGTATGCTAAAATTTTGGCAGAAGCCAAAGGAATAAAACTAATTGCTTCAGGAGGAATTTCGACTTTTGATGAATTACCAATACTAGCGGAACTGGGTTGTGAAGGAACTATTATTGGCAAAGCTATTTACGAAGGACGTATTTCATTGAAACAATTGGAACAATACATATTAAACAAATAGATTATTTCGCAAAGTAACACAAAGAAAACGCAAAGATCCACTAAAAATTTTGTGTGTCTCTTTGCTTTCTTCGTGAATCTCTGTGTAAAAACAAAAATTATGCTTACAAAAAGAATAATCCCTTGTCTTGACATAAAAAACGGAAGAACCGTAAAAGGTGTCAATTTTGTAGACTTACGTGATGCCGGCGATCCGGTTGAATTGGCCAAAATCTATTCGGATGAAGGAGCTGATGAATTGGTTTTTCTAGACATTTCGGCAACGGAAGAAAGAAGAAAAACATTAATTGATTTGGTTCGGAAAGTAGCTGCAACTATTAATATTCCATTTACAGTTGGTGGTGGAATTTCCTCTGTCAAGGACGTTGATGTTTTATTGCAAAATGGAGCTGATAAGGTTTCGATCAATTCATCAGCGGTAAAAAATCCGCAGTTGATTAATGATTTGGCACAAAAATTTGGAAGCCAATGTGTTGTTGTTGCAATTGATGCAAAGCAAATTGACGGACAGTGGATTGTACATTTAGTAGGTGGAAAAGTACCTACCGAATTGAATTTATTTGATTGGGCAAAAGAGGTCGAGCAACGTGGCGCAGGTGAAATATTATTTACCTCGATGGATAATGACGGAACTAAAAATGGCTTTGCTAATGAGGCTTTGGCCAAACTTTCGCAACTGGTTAATATTCCAATTATTGCTTCGGGTGGTGCAGGAAACATTCAGCATTTTGTAGATTCATTCTTAGTCGGGAAAGCCGATGCAGCCTTAGCAGCAAGTGTATTTCATTTTAAAGAAATTGAAATCAAAACATTAAAAGAAGCTCTTAAAAATAATAATATTGAAGTACGAATTTAAATTAAGGCCTAAATTTTAAGTATGAAGTATTAAAAATTAGTTATTAAGTATGAAGTTTTGAGTTGCTTATTTATCTTTGAATGCTATACTTACAACTTTCAATTTAATACAAATTACTTACGACTTAGAACTTACAACTTAAGCCTTACAACTTAATACTTAAAAGAAAATGAACATAGATTTCTCAAAAAATACAGACGGATTAATTCCAGCCATTATACAAGATAGCGATACGAAAGCTGTTTTAATGTTGGGCTACATGAATGAAGAAGCATATCTTAAAACCATTGACACACAAAAAGTAACCTTTTTTAGCCGTTCCAAGCAAAGACTTTGGACAAAAGGTGAGGAGAGTGGTCACTTTTTAAACTTGGTTGATATAAAAAATGACTGCGATGGCGATACTTTATTAATACAAGCAAAACCAGTTGGACCAACATGCCATACAGGTGCAGATACCTGCTGGCAGACAGAAAATAAAGCTGATTATGGGTTTATATCACACCTAGAGCAAACTATCGAAACTCGAAGAGAAAAAGCTGATTCTGAGAAAAGCTACGTTGCATCTTTATTCCAATTAGGAATCAATAAAATTGCACAAAAAGTTGGAGAAGAAGCAATAGAAGTAGTTATTGAAGCCAAAGATGATAATGATGATTTATTCTTGAGTGAAAGTGCTGATTTATTGTTTCATTATTTGATTTTGCTTCAAGCCAAAGGATTCAAATTGAACGATGTTATTGAAGTGCTAAAAAGCCGCCAGAAATAATCTGACAAAAAAATAAAAAATAACCCAATAGAAAAATTTAATCTATTGGGTTATTTTTTTTAAAGTAGTTTTAATTTTTAGTAAACCTATTACAAGGGATAGAAAAACGATATACTAACCTCTTTATTAATCATGTTAAATAACATTTAGGAAACATTACTTTTAAATCTCGCTTTAGAATGTTTTTATATCTTCGTACATATGAATTGCACTGTAATAACCTTTTGAATCCACTTTTTATGAAAAAAATTGTTTGTATTTTTAGTTTTTTAGGATTGTTAAGTTGTAAATCACAAATTCCTTCAACAGCAAGTCAACCATTAAAAATCAATGAAAATACTAGTTATACAATCGCTTTTGGTTCTTGTGACAATCAAAAAATTAAAAATGAACTTTGGTCTGAGATAAATAAAAACAATCCTTCAGTTTGGATTTGGGGTGGTGATAATGTGTATTCGGATACAGAAGACATGCAGTTTCTTAAAAACAATTATACTATTCAGAAACAAGATCCTGAATATCTAAAATTCATTGATGGCAAAATTATTCTTGGAACTTGGGATGATCATGACTATGGCGCTAATGATGCAGGAGAAGAATATCCATACAAAAAAGAAAGTCAGCAACTATTTTTAGATTTTTTAGATACTCCAAAAGATGCTCCAGAACGAAGTAGAGAAGGAGTTTACAGTTCAAAAACGATTGATGTTGATGGAAATAAAATTAAAATTATCGTATTAGATACCCGTTATTTCCGAACAGCTTTAACCAAAGATCCTAATTCAAAAAAACGTTTTCAACCCAATAAATACGGAGAAGGAACGCTTCTCGGAGAAGCTCAGTGGGAATGGTTATCAAAAGAGCTATATAATTCAGATGCGCAATTCCATGTGATAGTGAGTAGTATCCAATTTTTATCCAACAAGCATGGCTTTGAAACTTGGGGCAATTTCCCACATGAGGTCGAAAAACTGGAACAATTACTAGTTTCCTCAAAAGCAAAAGGAGCCTTTATAATATCTGGTGATAGACACATTTCGACATTTTCCTCAAAAAATGTAACGGGTTTGTCTAATCCTCTTGTTGATTTTACTTCAAGCGGCTTAACTCACACCTATACTGCATTCTCTGGTGAAGAAAATCCTTATGTACAAGGCGAAGTTGTGAAAGAGATTAATTTTGGTTTATTAAAATTTGATTTTAAAAATCAAAAAGTCCTAATGGAAATTCGCGGAAAAGAAAATAAAATATTACAAGATTATACGCAAACCTATGCAGAAATTAAGAAAAAGTAGGTAGTTTTTTATTTCTAAAGTCTATTTTTGTACTAAATAATTGCACTATGAAAAAATATTTAGCTTCTATTTTTATATCCTTTTTACTTTATAATTCGGTCAATGCTCAAGGTTTATTAGATGAAAAAACACCTTTATTTACTAGACAAGATACCCTTCGAGGGAGTATTACTAAGGAAAGAGCTTGGTGGGATGTAAAAAGGTATCATCTTGATATTAAAGTAAATCTTAAAGACAGCACGATCACAGGCTCAAACACTATAAAGTATCAGGTTGTTCAGGAATACAACAGCATGCAAATTGATTTGCAAACCCCAATGAACATTTACAAGATTACCCAAAATGGGAAAAACTTGGAGTTCAAAAGAGAAGGCAATGCTTTTTTTATTGCATTACAGGAACCTCAAGTAAAAGGAAGCATTAAAGAACTTACTGTTTTTTATGGCGGAAAACCTAAAATGGCTGTAAATCCACCGTGGGATGGAGGAATTACTTGGAAAAAAGATAAAAATGGCAATCCATTTATAGCCTCATCATGTCAGGGATTGGGAGCAAGTGTTTGGTGGCCAAATAAAGATCACATGTATGATGAAGTTGAAAATATGCTCATTAGCGTCAATGTACCTGCTAATTTAACAAATGTTTCTAACGGTCGCTTGCAAAGTGTAAAAACCTTGAAAGATGGAACTAAAACCTATAATTGGTTTGTAGCTAATCCTATAAATAATTATGGTGTAAACATCAATATTGGGGATTATGTTACTTTTTCTGAAAAATTCAAAGGTGAAAAAGGAAATTTAGATTGTACGTATTTTGTTTTGAGAGACAATTTGGCGAAAGCTAAAAAACAATTTCAAGACGTTCCTAAAATGTTAAAAGCGTTTGAACATTGGTTTGGACCTTATCCATTTTATGAAGATAGTTATAAATTAGTTGAAGCTCCATACCTCGGAATGGAACATCAAAGCAGTGTTACGTACGGAAATGGCTATCAAAATGGATACCGTGGAAGGGATTTAAGCGGAACTGGCTGGGGATTAAAGTTTGATTTTATTATCATCCACGAGTCTGGTCACGAGTGGTTTGCCAATAATATCACCTATAAAGATATTGCAGACATGTGGATTCACGAAAGTTTTACGAACTATTCTGAGAGTCTCTTTTTAGAATATTACTATGGAAAGGAAGCTGGATATACTTATGTTAGAGGTCTTAGAAATATTATTGAAAATGATAAACCTATCATTGGTAAATATGATGTAAACAATGAAGGTTCAGGGGATATGTATCCTAAAGGAGCAAACATGTTGCATACTATACGTCAATTAGTGAATAATGATGAAAAATGGAGAGGAATACTAAGAGGTTTGAATAGTACTTTTTATCACCAAACGGTAACAACCAAGCAAATTGAGGATTATTTAAGCAAGCAAGCAGGTATTGATTTGTCGATGGTTTTTAATCAGTATTTAAGAGATACTCGAATACCAAAATTAGAATATACAGTAAAGAATAACCAGTTAGCATATCGCTGGACAAATAGTGTCACAGGTTTTAATATGCCAGTAAAAGTGACTCTAAATGGTAAAGAAGAATTGCTTCATCCAGAAACAGAGTGGAAAACTATCTCACTAACTAGTGACAACCTAAAAGTGGTAGTAGATCCAAATTTTTATGTTACTAATTAACTAAAAACACATTACTGATAAAAAAAGGGATGCATAAAGTATCCCTTTTATTATTCGTAATATCTTATAATCAATATCTAATATTGATATTTTGTGTATTCTTTTGTTAAGTTGAATACTCTATTTTAAAACTGGATTTTCAAACAGTTGTACTTGACTTTTTAACCTTTCAACCAGCATGCTCATCATTCGTTTGTTTAAATTAGAGCTATTATTGGTGTAGATTTCATATTCAGAAATGGTAAATAATCCCGAAATCATTCCTTTGAGCGCATTTCTAAATTTAATGTCCTTTTGAACCGCATTATCTATAGTTTTCATTTTCTTATCTAAAGAGAAATTATTGAAATCTATTTTATTTTTTTTTAAATAATGTGAAAAAGAAGAACATATTATTTCGTTCTGTAATTTTAAAATAGGACGAAGTACTTCATTTTGAAACGTTTCTTCAAGGGTGGATTGATTTGTAATCATCCCAATTGATTTTCCTCTGAATTCTTCTAGAAATAGATCTCTTGCTTCCATTTTTTTTCTTTAAAATTAAAAAATATAAAAGTAAAAAAGGTTTATTTTTACAAGTAAATTTTAAACGATGAGATTTCACACTAGGAAATGGGTAAAACCCGAAGATTTAAATCCCAATGGTACTTTGTTTGGTGGAAAACTGCTTGCTTGGATTGACGAAGAATTAGCTTTGTACACTATTGTGCAGCTAGAAAATGCAAGAATTGTAACCAAATATATGTCTGAAATAAATTTTAGAAGTTCAGCAAAACAAGGGGATATCATAGAAATAGGTATAGATGTTATCAAGTTTGGAACCACATCAATTACTTTAAAATGTGAAGCTCGTAATATGATGACTCGAGAAACCATTATTTCTATTGATCAAACCACAATGGTTAATGTTGATGAGCATGGAAAACCTAAACCCCACGGAAAAACTTCAATTGAGTTTGTAAAAGACAGGTTGTAGAATCTGTATTTTAATTGTTCAATTCAATTTTAGATTCGAATATTTCTAAATCAAAATAACCAACAGCAGCTATGATGTGATCAAAAATATCAGACATGATGTATTCATAGTTTTCAAAACGTTTGTCATAAGAGAATGCATATACTTCTAGAGGAACACCATGCTCTGTAGATTGCAATTGTCTACAAAGCATGAGCATATCTTTGTTAAGTCCAGGATAATTGAATAAATATTCGGTAATGTATTTTCTAAACAAGCCTAGATTGGTCAAATTACGACCATTTATAGCTAGTGATTTATCTATTTTATTTTCAAGATTGTATCTTTCAATTTCATTTTTTCTTTCGTCAATGTAGTGGCTAATCAAGTGTATTTTTTTTAAATCAACTAGCTCTGCTTCTTCAAGAAAGCGAATACTACTTGTTTTAATTAAGATGTGTCTTTTAATTCTTCTTCCATCTGAGTTGAGCATTCCACGCCAGTTTTGAAAAGAATCTGAACTCAAACTATAGGTAGGAATTGTAGTGGTAGTATTGTCAAAATTTCGAACCTTAACGGTAGCTAAATTGATTTCAATTACATCTCCGTCTGCGCCAAATTTATCCATCGTAATCCAATCCCCAATTCGAACCATATCATTTATAGAGACTTGCACACTCGACACAAAACCTAAGATTGTGTCTCTAAAAATTAAAATGATCACCGCAGACACGGCTCCCAAAATAGTTAAAAGTTCGCCTTTGTCAATATCAAATAACTTGGATATAATTAATGTAGTACCGATGACCCACAATAAAATCATGATTACCTGAATAAAACTATCTATCGGTTTGTCACTGTAACGAGGTTTTAGTTTTAAATAATCTCGTAAAGCATTAAAAATAGTTCTGATAATCCACAATACGAGGACAATAATATAAATCCCAACAATTTTTGCAAAAATCCCTTCCCAATATTCAAATCGGTCTAAAATTACGGGTACCGATTTGTAAATAAATAAAAGCGGTATCAAATGCGCAATATATTTTGCAGTTTTATTTGAAACCAATAAATCGTCAAATTTTGTTTTAGTTTTTTGAGCTATAATAGCTAGAATGGTTACTAATATAAGCCTGAATACAAGATAAATAACATACGAAAGTACACACAACACAATAATATTAAGCAGCAAGCTTAAATAGGATGCAGCGCTACTTCCTAAACCTATTTTTCTTAGGAGAGGATAAATAAAAGTGAAAATTTTTTCGATGTATTTAAACATTTTTCAGGTATTTTCTTTCTATGTAAAAAGTACCAAAAGGAGGAATAGAGGCTATGCAAATGATAAAATATTTTTTAAAATCCCATTTTTCAGTAAATTTTAAAACAGTAGCTAAAACTATATAAGCAGTAAATAATACGCCATGAGCCATTCCTATGTGTTTTACATAAATAGGATCATTAAATATATATTTCATTGGCATGGCAAAGAAAAACAGCAATAAAGCAGAAATTCCTTCAATGATAGCGGTGATTTTAAAAATTTTAAGCATTTGTATTTTTTTATTTTGAACACAAAATTAAGTATAAACATTGATTTTAGATGCTAAAATCACAAAACTAAATTACTTTTGTATGCATAAACTTTGATAATGAGCAAACGCGATTTAAAAAAATATTTAGCCGAACTGAATAAAGAACAACTCGAAGAGCAAATCATAGAGTTGTACGAGAAATTTAGTCCCGTAAAAGTCTATTATGATTTCGTTTTTAATCCAAAAGAAGACCAGCTATCAAAAGAAGCTAAAGTAAAAATTGCTTATGAATATTTTCCAGTAAAAAAATCAGGTAGGCGAAGCCGACCTAAAATGAGACGTTCTGTTGCTCAAAAATACATCAAGCACTTTATAGCTTTAGGGGTTGATCCTTTTGTAATAGCTGATTTAATGCTGTATAATATTGAAATTGCACAAACTTTTGCTTCAGAAAATGCAATCAAACAAGATCTTTTTTATAAAAGTATGTTCAATTCCTTTGAGCAAGTCGTAGTTTATTTAATAGCAAATGCCATTTTAGCTGATTTTAAGGCGAGACTCAACCAAATACAGCTTGCTGTTATAGATCAAAAATGGTATAATACTCCTGAATTTGATGCTATTATTGATAGATTAGAGTATTAAAAACTTTCCTTAATTTAAATTAATTAATCAGCTACGGTTTTTTTTAAATAAAATTGACAATTAAACTGTTTTTTAGGTGTATTTTTGCAAAAATCCAATAATTAGCAATGTCCCAAAACACCTTAGAAATAGAAATAGAAGACAAAAAACAACTCTACGCATACCAACAAGGCGATATTGACGCCATTTTTGAGCGTATAGATAATGCACCTCCACAACACCATTTATTATATCAGTTGCCTACTGGTGGTGGAAAAACAGTTGTTTTCTCAGAGATTGTTCGCCGTTATTTATCTCAACATGATAAGAAAGTTGTAGTCCTAACTCATAGAATTGAGTTGTGTAAGCAAACTTCAAAAATGTTGAAAGGTTTTGATGTAAAAAATAAAATCATCAACAGTAAAGTAAAAGAGTTACCAGATCAAAATGATTATTCTTGTTTTGTTGCCATGGTAGAGACTTTAAAAAACCGTATCAATGATGATAAATTACACCTAGATAACGTAGGTTTAGTTATTATTGATGAGGCGCATTACAACTCTTTTAGAAAATTATTAAGTTCTTTCAAGAATGCTTTTATACTAGGAGTAACCGCAACACCATTGAGTTCTAACATAAAATTACCCATGCACGAGAGCTATGATGAATTGATAGTAGGTGATACTATAAGTTCATTAATAGAAAATGGTTTTCTTGCAAAAGCAATTACCTATAGTTATGATGTAGGTTTGACTTCTCTTAAAGTAGGTATAAATGGAGATTATACCGTAAAATCTTCGGATGATTTGTATACCAATATGGCTATGCAAGAAAAATTATTGCATGCTTACACCGAAAAATCATTGGGCAAAAAAACCTTGATTTTCAATAATGGTATTAATACATCACTTTATGTATATGAAACCTTTAGAGAAGCTGGTTATGCCATAAGACATTTAGATAATACCAGCAGTAATGAGGAACGAAAAGACATTTTACATTGGTTCAAATATACTCCAGATGCTATTTTAACCTCAGTAGGGATTCTTACAACAGGTTTTGATGAGCCTACTGTTGAAACCATTATCTTAAATAGAGCTACTAAATCTCTAACTTTATACTATCAAATGATAGGCCGTGGATCTAGAAAATTACCTGGCAAGGACAGTTTTAATGTAATAGATTTAGGTAATAATGCAGCCCGTTTTGGACTGTGGAGTGAACCTGTAAACTGGCAACACATCTTTAAATCTCCTGAGTTTTATCTAGAAAACTTAAGAGACGACACTGAAATCGAAATGTATTTTAAATACACGATGCCACTAGATGTGCGAGCTAAATTCAGTAAAACCGAAGTTGTAACTTTTGATGTAGAAGAGGAACATAAACTTATTATAAAACTAAACTTACGTTCAAAGGAGGTTTTGGATAAATCATTAGATCAACATGCAGCTATGTGTGTTGACAATTCCGAAACGTTACAAGAAGCAAAAGCTTTAGGTAAATTATTAGACGATGATATTGAATGCCGTATCAAGCGCTATGCAAAATGTTTGAGTCAGTGCAGTAAAAATTATAGAGAATGGCTTGTAGATGATTACAAACTCAAATTGGTTCTTTTAACGGGTAAAAAATACCGAGAAAAAATCATGAATGAACCTGATGAAGATTAATTTCTTTATTAGGAGCTAATCCTGCTGTACACTGTATCTTTTGTGGTCTCAAAAAAGAGACCTCAAAAGGATGCCGTTCCCATCAGGGCTAAAATTTCATTACAAAAGAATTATTATTTTAAAATACAAAAACAAATGCAAAAACAATTCTCAGATTTAGGATTAGCAACACCCGTACTTAAAGCAATAACCGAATTGAAAATTGTTATTCCTACTGAAATTCAAGTACAAACCATTCCTTTGCTACTCGCAAATAAACACGACTTGGTAGGTATTGCAAAAACCGGTACCGGAAAAACAGCTGCATTTGGACTTCCTATTTTACAATTGATAGATACTAGTGTAGCAGCCATTCAAGCCGTAATTTTAGTGCCAACTAGAGAATTGGGGCACCAAATCTTTAAAAATTTAGAAGATTTTGCAAAATACATACCTCAAGTTTCTATAGCTGCAACTTGTGGAGGAATACCCATAAAACCGCAAATAGAAAGACTTACTTTGCCTACACACATTGTTGTAGCAACACCAGGACGACTAATCGATTTGATACAACGTAATGCCATTAACCTAAAAGAAACGAGATTCTTAGTACTCGATGAAGCGGATGAAATGGTCACGATTCTAAAAGAAAGTCTTGATGAAATTGTGGCACAATTACCTAGTTCACATAAAACATTTTTGTTTTCGGCAACTATGCCGGGTACAATTAAGCAATTGATTCAAAACTATTTGAATAAGAATGTTGTGCAAGTAAGCGCTAACATGGAAACAATAGGTAATCAAGGGATAGATCACCAATACATTGTAGTGGATCCTATTGAAAAACTAGATGTTTTAATGCATTTTCTTACTACAAAAGAGGGGGAACGCGGAATCATTTTTTGTAAAACAAAAGCAGCCGTAAACAAATTAGCCAAAAATTTAGCTATAAATAGATTTTCATCTGGTGCCTTACACGGTAGCTTGTCTCAAGGTATTCGGGATCGAATCATGGAGCAGTTTCGTGAAGGCCACATTAATATTTTAGTCGCAACAGATCTTGCAGCTAGAGGAATAGATGTAAAAGAAATTTCATATGTTGTAAATTATCATTTACCTGATGTATACGAAGCTTATGTACACCGAAGCGGTAGAACAGCAAGAGCAGGAGCAAAGGGTCTAGCCTTAACTGTGCTACAACAAGAAGAAGTTGTTGAAATTGCTGATTTTGAAAAAGAATTGGGCATCAAATTTTTACCTTTTGCTAAACCGAACAAAGCAAGTATTGAAGAAAACAATACGTTCTTGTGGGCCAAGCAAATTTTTAAGACCAAACCCAATCACGAGGTTGCAGCTGAATTAAAAGAAAAAATAAAAACGGTTTTCCATCATTTAACCAAGGACGAGTTAATTGAAAAACTAATAGCAAATCAAGTGCTACAAACTAAAAATGAAGCACAACAAAAATTAGAAAAACCTATCAAAAAACTAAAAAAGTAGGTTTTCTACAAAAAAAGATACAACTAGTACTCCCTCAATTTAAACAGAGGGTGTACTAGTTTTTTTTATTCTTTTTTTGCCTAAAATCAAGATTATTAGTGCAATTATGGTAGAAGTGGTTAAGATAAAAACCATAGGCAAAATGGAATTCTTAACAAATAAACCTACCGCAAACGATGCCACCGCACCCAAACCTAACTGAATGGCGCCCATTAATGCAGAGGCACTTCCAGCATTTTTTTCAAAAGGAGCAAGAGTCAGTCCCGCAGTATTTGGATTAGAGATTCCTAAACAGGCCAAGAATACAAAAAGCATGGCTATGGTTTCATACAATCCTAGCAAATTATTTACAGCCAATATTAAAAAGACTATACTAATAATGGATTGTATTATTAATGCACCTACAATCATTTGTTCACTTCTAAATTTTCTTAACAATAAAGAATTTAACTGACTTGCACTAATAAAGCTTAAAGACATAAAAGCAAATATCCAACCATACGTTTTTGCATCTACCTTATAAATGTCCATAAAAATAATAGGAGAGGCAGCCACATAAGTAAACAACCCAGAGAAAGCAATTGCTCCAGCAAACGCATAGGTATAAAATTGCGGTACCTTAAGTATTGAGATAAATCCGCTAACAATTGGTTTAGGTTTTAAGGAAATTGATGTGTCAGGTACATAAGTATTAGGTAAACCTATTTGTGCAGCTAGTAAAATTAAAATCCCCATACACATCAAAATAAAAAATACGGTATGCCATCCAAAATCTTCTGTGATATAACCGCCTATAGTAGGAGCTAGCATTGGCGAAAGCCCTACCACTAACATTAACAGTGAAAACACTTTAGGAATATCTTTTACTGGAAACAAATCCCTTACCATAGATACAGACGCCACCGTAGCAGCACAACTACCTATGGCTTGAATAAATCGTAAACCAATAAAAGTATCAATATCTGTAACAAATACGCAGCCTAATGAAGCCAAAATATAAACCAACATTCCTATGAATAATGGCTTTTTTCGACCAAAACGGTCCAATAATGGCCCATATAATAGTTGACCTGCTGATATTCCTATAAAATAACTGGATAATGTCAAGGAAACATTGGCCACAGTGGTATTCAAATCTTTTGCAATACCCGCAAATCCGGGTAGGTACATGTCAATTGAAAAAGGACCAAGGGCTGTTAAAGATCCTAGAATAAGTATTAATTTGATGTATTGTGAACGAGACATTACATTTTGTACCTTCATATTTTATTTTTTGCAAAAGTAGCCAATATAAATGGGATGCTACGGTTGTTTATTTTTTTAAAAGCAAAACAAATCCAGATACAAATAAGAGCGAAAGCATGATTTTTTTTAACATAGTATCATTCAAAAAAAGATATACCTTTTTTCCCAATACTAAAGCCAAAATAAAAAAAGGCAATACATAAAGAGAGTTATACAGTTGTTGCCATGTTAATATTCCTTCAAAAGCAAGAACAGGAATTCTAAATAACGTAATTAAACCAAGAACCCCAAACATTGTTGCTCTCATAATCTTCACATCCGAAGTTTCGTTTTTAACGATGATCAAATATAGTGGTCCACCAGTGGAGAAAAGTCCTGAAAAAAAACCTCCTAAAAAGCCAAAGAGAAACTTCATTTTAGAAAATAATTTGATTTCTTTAGCACTACGCAAACTATTTAATACAAACAAAATAATGAAAATTCCTAAAGCTTTTTTTAATATTATCGGTTGTCCGTAGGCTAAGACAACAATGCCTACAAGCAAACCAAAAAAGGAGGAAACAGCTAATTTTTTTAATAAATCTAAATTAATGTTGTGCCACTCTTTATAAACATGAATAGGAGTAGAAATCATGTAAAAAATAGATAAATATCCCACAGCGTCTGGCAATGGCATGGCAAATAATAAAAAAGGCAATGCAATTAGAGCGCCAGCAAATCCAGTAATTGTTTGAACAAAAAAACCTGTAAAAATCCCAAGTGAAAGTAAAATCATCATCGTATCCATTTTGCAAAATTAAAGGATGAATAACAGTATCAAAAATGTTTTAAATGGTAAAAAAGTTAAAAAACACATTTTTAAATCGTAATTTTGTCATTTAAAAACTTTTTTATGGTTGACGCATTGGATTTAAAAATTATTGAATGTCTAAAAGAAAATGCACGATATTCATTTGTAGAAATTGGCAAGCAAGTAGAACTTTCGCCATCTGCAGTTAGAGAGCGAATCCAAAAACTAGAAGATTTGGAGGTTATTAAAGGATATCGAGTAAGATTAGACAATACAAAATTAGGATTCGGACTTGAAGTTTTCATCATGTTTAAATTATACAGCGGCAAATTGAATGTTTTTTGTGAAAATTTAGATCAATTCCCAGAGATTTTTGAAATTCACAGAATTACAGGAACTCACAATATTTTTATGAAAGTAATTTTAAATAACCAGTTGCATTTACAAAAATATATCGATCGATTACTGGTTTATGGTGAACCAACAACTCATTTAATATTGTCTAATCTAAAAGATGATATTTAGTAATTGGCTATTTTTTTTAGATATATATATTATGAACTATAATTTATATTATGTAAAATAGAAAAAGTCGAAATAAAAAAAACACTGCTTTTGACAATGTTTTTTTTGATTAAAGAAATACTATCTTATTGAATTTAATGAGTCTCTAAACTTACTTAATTTGTATTGGTATATACCAATGATCCCATTTCAAACTTAAAATATTTGCGTTAATTTGATAAGTAAGTTTTTCGGTAATAGGTCTTACAACTTGCGTTTTTACTACAACTCGCAACTGATCATCTTCTTGTTTGTATTTATAAGCACCCCATTGTTTGGCTACTTTATTAAAAATAATTGTACATTCTTTTTCATTTGGAATAATAAAAAAGGAATACTTTCCAGCTGGCAGTTTAGAACCTTCCACAGTTATATCTTTATCTGTTTCAAATGTGGTTGCATCATTTGCACCAGCACGCCAAATTTTGTCAAATGGCACTAATTCGCCCCAAATTTTTCTACCATTCATAGATGGACTTCCGTAGTCAACAGTTATTGTGGCATCTTTAATCTTACCTGTGATTGTTTCTTTACTACTTGTAGGCTTACTTTGAGCTCCCATTACATTTACTACTAGTAATGCAACCACTGCCAAACCAGTCTTGATAATTGATTTCATAATTTTTATTTATTAGTTACTGTATAAAATTAAAAAAACTGTGCAACAAACTTATAAACACAGTCTTATTTTATGAAAAAATTAAGGAATGTATAATTTAATGGTAAACCATTTACAAAGCTATTATATCTGTCTATTATTTGCTATTTTTACACTAGAAAAATAAACATTATGAATTCTATTGCTGAGCAAATTGCAGACTTTTTGAGTGATTACGCGCCTTTTAATTATTTAGCGTTTGAAGAACTTTCACAAATAGCTAGTGATGTAAAAGTTGTTGTTTTAGAAAAAAATCAAACTTTATTTCAAATAAATGATGTTCTTCATGACAGTTTTTATGTAGTATCATCTGGTATAATCAATTTGTCTGTGATCTCTGATTCTGAGGAGACTTTATTGAACAAATGTGCTGCAGGTGATATTTTTGGTTTAAGACCTTTTTTTGCCAAAAATAATTATATGATGACGGCTAAGTCCCGAGAAGAAACTATTGTTTATGCTATTCCTATTGCTTCGTTTAGGCCTTTTGTAGCTAACAATCCGGATGTATTGAATTTTTTACTGGAAAGTTTTGCAATAAATACTAGAAATCCAAAAGACAAGGAAAATTTAATAGGAAAGTTGATATCTGACAATGTTTTTTATTCTGATCAGCAGTCTGAGATGCAGTATTTTCAGTCCTTAACCTATAATTTAAATCCCTTAAAGACTACATTGTATTCTAGTGTTCAAGATGTAGCACAGCAAATGACTGCTTCTTTAACAAACAATATATTAATCTGTGAAAATGATTTTCCAGTCGGTATTGTTACTGATACTGATATGAGAACAAAGATTGCTACTGGAAGATTTCCCATTACAGTAACTGTTGATAAAATCATGTCCTCACCCGTAGTTACTGTTCTTGAAAATGTTTCATTAGCCGAGGCGCAATTATTAATGCTTAAAAATAATGTAACGCACCTATGTGTAACATTAGATGGAACGGATAAATCACTAGTTAAAGGAATTATAAGTGAGTACGACTTGATTGTTGCACAAGCCAATAGCCCTGGAGTACTGGTTAAAGAAATTAAACGCAGCCAAACTGCAAAAGAACTCAAACAAATAAGAGATAGAGTTGCTGATTTGATACAGACATCCATTTCTAAAAACGTTCCCCTATCTCATGTTTTTAATATTACAAGCGAAATTAATTTGGCATTGTTAAAACGCACTGTTGAATTGTCAATATTAGATTTAGGCTCCCCTCCTGCTCGTTTCGCTTGGTTAAGCATAGGTAGTCAAGGTAGAAAAGAACAATTATTATTTACAGATCAAGACAGTATTTTAATATTTGAAGATGTAGCAGCAGAAAAGTATCGTGATGTAAAAGATTATTTTTTGAAATTAGGAAAAAAGACAACTGCTACACTTGAAAAAATAGGATTTTCATCCTGTCCTAATGGTCATATGGGAAGTAATATGCAATGGTGTAAGTCATTGACTGATTGGATTAAACAATACGATAACTGGATGAATACTCCAGGTGAAAATAGTTCAGACTTAAGTAGTATATTTTTTGATTATGAAATCATTTTTGGCGAGCAAAAAATAGAGGATGCAATTACTGATGTCATTTTTAAAAATGTTATGAAGAGTACACTTTTCTTTGATTTCTTAGGTAATGATGCTCTTAGAAATAATTCACCATTAACGTTCTTCAAAAAATTTAATGTTGAAGAAGAAGGTGAACATAAAGATAAATTTGATATTAAAACACGTGCTCTTATGCCATTAATTGATGGAGCCAGATTGTTTTGTATGTCCTTTGAAGTAAAGGGAATTAATAATACTTTTCAAAGATTCAAGCAGTTATCTATTACAGATCCTAAGCATGCTGAAATCTATTTAAACTGTGCCGAAGCGTTTCTTACATTATCAAAATTTAGAACTTTAGAAGGGCTGAAAAACGATAATGATGGTCAATATATTAATCTTGAGGAATTATCTAAAAATGACAAAGAGAAATTAAAAAATGCTCTAGCGCCAATGCGAGATTTAGAAGAGCTAATTAAAAGTAAATTTCAACTTACACAATTTTCATAGTATGTTAGATTGGTTAAAAAATATTAATAAAGAATATCCTGATTTTTGGAAAGCTTATACAGCTAAGTTTGAGAAAAAGTCCTCCAGATTTGTAGTTTTTTCTACTGAAACAACGGGTTTAAATCCTAAAAACGATGTGATTTTGTCCATTGGTTCTTTTTCTGTAGTTAATAATTCCATTGTAATAGGAGATAATTTTGAAGCTGTATTAACACAGTATAAGTACTTTCATGACAATGGTTTAACAAATGAGTTTTTGGTTGAAAGTAAATTAAAAAAAATAAGTGAACCAGAAGCTTTAAAGTCTTTTTTGGAATACATAGGTAACTCAATATTAGTAGGACATCATGTTGATTTTGATGTTGATATTATTAATGAATCCCTTGAACGAATGGATTGTGGAAGGTTGAAAAATGAAGCATTAGATATTGATGTCATGCATAGAAAGCTTCAAGATATTACAGATAAAGAAAGTCCGCTTGATGAACTTTGTGAGTTTTATAAAATTCCAGTAAGTGACCGTAATTCAGCAGCAAACGATGCTTATAAAACGGCGCTGTTGTTTTTAAAATTAAAATCTAGATTGAGAATTAAATAATTTTATTCAATCAACTGTATTCCTTTCCAATATTTACCATGATGCGTTATAGAAATGGGTTTTTCTAGCATTGAATTAGAATCTATTTTGAAGGGAATACCATTCTTTTTTAAAATTTCAATACTAGGATTAATACTTTTGATCCTTCTAAAATGCTCCTTATTTGCAACAGCAATAGTGTAAATTGTATTATTTTTAATTGTGCTTTGGGTAAAATAGCATCGCCCCTTTATTAAAACGCTTCCTAAAATGGCATCTTGGTAAACACATTCTAGTTGTAAAGGAAAAAATCCTCTTATTCCTGTTTCCCTATTATAAATTTTATAGGCAGCTTCTTTTCTAGACCATAAATTCCAGACCATTACGTCTGGAAATTCAGTTGATGCTATTAACTTTTGTTCGGTTATTGTAAATATTTTTTCTAAAAAACCTTTGCGCTTCCAATTGCTTTCTTTTGAAGCCAAATCTAAATCTACGATATCATTCCCTATCATTTTGGAGGTCGGATTACATCTTTTCAGATAATTTAGTTTCAATAATTTCTAAAGCTGCTTTTACGTTGATCATACGTTCCATAGCTTCATTATCAATAATGATGTCATATTTTTCTTCAATGTCCAAAATAACATCTACTAAATTAGCGGAGTTGATTTTTAAATCATTTATAAAATCGGTGTCTTCGGTAAGTGTGTCAAATGCTTCTTGATTTGCGATATATGGTTTAACGATATTCTTTAATTCTGCAATGGTTTGTTCTTTATTCATAAGTAGTATTTTAATAAATGTAATGTTTTTTTGTTTTGCTGCTATTAGTCCTGCTTGTATTTTTTGAAAATCACACATCCATTTACATCTCCAAAGCCAAAACTAGCTTTTGCAATTATATTTAATTCCATTTCAATAGCTTGCTGTGGTATTCTTGTTTGGTCAATTAATGCTGTGATTTCTGGATGTAAATCGGGACAATTAGTATTCGGAAAAATAAATCCGTGATATAATTGTAAGATGGATGCTACACTTTCGATGCTTCCGGCACCTGATAAACAATGGCCTACCATAGATTTTAAGGAGTTGATATATGGGAAATCTATACCATTTCGATCTAAAGCTTCACTCCAATTCTGAATTTCTAAACTATCTTTGGAAGTTGCTGTGAGATGTCCGTTGATAGCATCAATCTCGCTAGCTGTGATTTCGGCATTTTTTAAAGCTGTAGTAATGCATTTTTGTACTGCAACAGGATTGGGTGCTGTCATTGTACCAAGGCCGCGCTGACCGCCAGAATTAACATGGCCACCTAAAACTTCGGCATAAATTTTAGCGCCGCGAGCTATGGCGGTTTCCAAATCTTCCAAAACCAAAGCTCCTGCTCCACTTCCAGGAACAAATCCTGAAGCACTTTCTGACATTGGCCTTGAGCCGTGTTCTGGATCTTGATTGTGCTTAAAAGTACACACTTTCATAGCGTCAAAACCACCCCAAATATATGGTCCTGAATCACTTGTACTTCCTGCTAAAATACGTTTGGATTGACCTGATTTTATGCGGTCATAAGCCATTAAAATGCTTTCTGTACCCGTTGTGCAGGCAGAGGAATTTGTAGTGACTTGATTACCTAAACCTAATTTACCTCCTAAATACGCGCTTACGCCACTATTCATAGTTTGCGCTACGGCAGTACTACCCAAACGACGCGTTTGAAAATCGTCAATTTTATAGATGCTTTCACGAAATTTATCAATTCCAGAGGTTCCTGTTCCGAAAATAGTTCCGCTATCCCAATCTGGTTCTTCATTTATATCTAAAGGTAATCCGGCATCTTTCCATGCGTCAATACCCGCTATTACACCATACAAAATTCCAGATGAATTGAAATTTCTTAATTCTAGTTCTGAAAAATAATTCAATGCTAATTCATTAGAAATCTCCGGTTTTCCCGCTATTTGACAAGAAAATTGCAGTCTTTCCAACTCTGGATCATGTCTAATTCCTGAAATTCCGTTTTTGATGGCATGAGTAAACGCATCAAGTCCAACCCCATTTGGAGCAACAACACCTAGACCCGTAATAACAACTCTTTTTTTCATTTATTTAGAAATTATCATTCCTGCAATTATTCCTGTACAAACCTCTTCACCTTTTTCATTTTTCATGATGACTTTACATTTTAATTTACCGAATCTAAAATAAATTTTCTCGGAAAAAACGGTCACTTTTTCTTTAGGAAAAACAGGTTTTAAAAATTCAATATCTGTTGATGTTAAAGCAATTGCAATATTTTTATTTAAGCTTTCATTTAATAATAATATACCTAAACATACTAGACCAATTTGGGCCATCACCTCTGTTAGTATTACTCCTGGTGTCACTGGATTGTCTTTAAAATGTCCGCTATAAAAGTCAAGATTTTCATCAAAAATATAGGTTCCTTCCACTCCATTTTCGTCGATTGAAATTATTTCATCTACAAATAGAAACGGTTTAGAATACGGTAGCTTAGATATGATTTCTTGGTTTGTCATTGTTTTAAAATAGTAATTTAAAATTGTAACAAAACTCTTTGGGCAGAAAATCCTGGACCAAAACTCAACATTAAACCCTTTTCCCCTTTTTTAGGTTGATTGTCCATTATTCGTTCTAAAACATATAAAACCGTTGCACTAGACATGTTTCCGTACAATCGTAAAACCTCTTTGGTATCGTCTATATTTTTACCCAAACTTGAAAACAAACTTTCTACCGTTTGTACTATTTTCTTTCCTCCTGGATGAAAAATCAAATGATCGATATCTTCCATTTTTAAATTATTTTTTTCTAAAAAAGGATGAATAATATCAGGGAAATGCGAAGCAATCGTTTCGGGAACTTCAATATCCAAGACCATTTGCAATCCAGAATTCGTTAATTTGAAGCCCATCATGTGTATGTTGTCATAAAAATGATACATCTCTTCAGCTAGAATTTCTGGACCTTCATCGTCCTCATGAGAAGATAATAAAACGCAAGCTGCTCCGTCACCAAAAATGGCGGCACTCACAATATTGGCCATAGAAAAATCATCCAATTGAAATGTGGCTGTTGGACTTTCAACTGCAATTACAGCAGCACGTTTTCCAGGATTGGCCTGCAAAAAGTTTTTTGCATAAATAATTCCTGAAATTCCTGCAGCACAACCCATCTCTGTAACGGGAAGCCTCACAATATCTTGACGCAATTGTAACTTGTTGATTAAATATGCATCTAGAGATGGTATCATAATTCCAGTGCAACTTACTGTGATAATGTAATCTAAATCTTCAGGGTTCCAACTGGCTTTTTCTAACGCTTTTTCTAATACTTTTTCGCCTAAATCAATTACTTCACGTACATAGATGTCGTTTCTTTCTTCAAAAGAAGTTTTGGTAAACACTTCAATTGGATCCATGATAGAATATCGCTTATCAACAGCAGCTCCCTCAAAAATTTTCTTTACTTTCCTGATAAATCGCTCATTTTGTCCTGTCAACCAAGTGTCCAAAAAAGGAATAATTTCAGCAGTTGATCTTGAATATTTAGGTAGCTGTTTGGCGACTGTTTTGATTTTTACACTCATATTTTCGAAATTATCCATTGGTAGCGAAAAGCCCATTTCCAATGAATTTTATAGTTTTTAAAATTTAATTTTTTAGAAAAATGAATCAGTTCTTCTTTTTTAAAACCTCTTAAAATAGAAGTCAAGCCATCCTCTCTGGACATATCATTCAATTGAAACACAAAACATAACCCTTGAAATAAGCGGTAAGCAATTGGACTTCGATGTAGATCATTAATTACAATTCCTATCGAGGAATTCGTATGGAAAACTTTTAATAAATCTTCAATTTCATGGTTTTTGAAATGATGTAATGTTAAGGTACACAAGATAATATCGTATTTTAATTCCTTAAAAGAATCCTTAAAAATATCTTCACACCGATAACTAATGTTCGTATATTTTTCGGATAATTGTATTGCATGAGAAATTGTAAAATTGTTAGCATCAATCCCTATCAACTTAAAATTTAGATTATTATTGATACCAAAATCAGCTAAAGTTCGCAGCATATCACCATTTCCACAACCTACGTCAACAATTACAATTTCTTCTTTTTTAGATAGTTGAATAAGTTCTTTTACTCCTCTTAAAGTCAACTGATTTCCACCTAATAGCTGATTGATTTTTGCTATTTTGTCTAAAGCATCTCGTAAAATTTCGCCCTCTAAGGCAAAATCATCCATTATTTCTGGTTTATCAGTTCTGTACTTAGTATTTAATGCCATTTAAAATTGTAAAAGGATTGGTTTTCCGTGTGTTTTTTTAATAATTTTAGGTAATAAAAAAGGAAATATACTTAATAAACGCATTAATACCCCTGAAAGTTTTTGCTTTTGCAAAATATTTGATAAAAACCGACCCATTTTAAGTCGTTCTTTAAAGTTAAAATTCCATTCCTGTATGTATTTTTCTTCTAATTCTTCTCGAGATTTGATTTCATTGCTGTAGTATTCATGAATTAACTCCGAAACAATTTTAGCACTATGAATTGCCATTGCCATTCCGTTGCCGCATAAAGGATGAATAAGTCCTGCAGTATCTCCAATCATTAAAATATGATTCTCAACAGCTTGTTTTTTTTCAAAAGATACTTGGCTTATTGTTAAAGGTTTTTCATAAAGCATTTTTGTTTTATTGAAAATGACGTTCAAATGAGGGTTTTGCGCTAGAACATTACTTTGAAACTCTTCAATATTTTTATATTGTTTAAATGTTTCATAATCTGCTAGATAGCAAATATTAATAATATCGTTTTCCACTTTAGAAACACCACAATATCCTCCCTTGAAATTATGAAGGCCTACTAAATCATTAGGAAAATCACCCGTGTAGTGGGCCTTAACTGCAAGCCAATGGGACTTTTTAGTTATGAAATTACGGTTCATTTTTTGGTCAATATTCGAACGTTTGCCAAAAGCACCAATAACAATTTCAGATTTTAAAATGTTGTTATTAAGTGTAGTAACATTAAATTCATTGTTTGAATAGACAATTTTCTCTACAGTATCTTGTAAAAAGGTACAACCATTTTTGATTGCTATTTGATACAAATTGTAATCCAATGCAAAACGACTAATGCCAAAACCTCCAAGTGGTAGATTGCTTTTAATAGTTTTTCTACTTGATGTTGAAAATTCAAGATGAGTAATGTGCGTAGGATTTAAATGAGATAGGTCAAGACCAAGCCAGTTGAAATAAGGTAAAACTTCGTTAGAAATATATTCTCCACAAACTTTATGTTTTGGAAAACTATTTTTTTCAATAACCGTTACTTGAAGTCCAATTTTAGACAAATGAATTGCAGCAGTCAAACCTGCTAAACCACCACCAATAATAAGTACTTCTTTGTCTTTCATCTGGAAGTAAATTTATGGATAAGTTTATTACCATTTGCTATATAAAACTTAAAAAAACTTACATAATTATGGTCTAAAAAAATAGAGCAACAAAAAAAAGCCGCTTTAAAATAAAACGGCTCTTATTGTAATTAAACTTTTCCTTCTTTAATTTCCTCAACAATTTCAGGATTTAATAAGGTTGTAATGTCACCAAAGTTAGAATAATCTCCTTCGGCAATTTTTCTTAAAATTCGCCTCATAATTTTTCCAGAACGCGTTTTTGGTAAACCAGAAACAAATTGAATTTTATCCAACTTAGCAATAGGTCCAATATGATCTGAAATATGTTGGTTGATTTCCTTAGTTAAGTTCTCCTTATTACGGGTTTCACCTGTTTCCTTTAGGATAACAAAACCGTACAAAGCATTCCCTTTGATATCATGAGGAAAACCTACAATAGCTGATTCAGCAACAGCTGGGTGTTCATTGATAGCATCTTCAATAGGAGCTGTTCCTAAATTATGACCAGAAACAATCACGACATCATCTACGCGACCTGTAATTCTATAATATCCTACTTCATCTCGTAAGGCTCCATCACCGGTGAAAAATTTACCTGGAAAAGCTGAAAAATACGTGTCTTTATAACGCTGATGATCACCCCAAATTGTTCTCGCAATTCCTGGCCATGGAAACTTGATACACAAACTACCTACTACTTGATTTCCTTCAATTTCATTTCGTTTTTCATCCATCAAAACAGCTTGCACTCCCGGAAGTGGTAAGGTTGCATAAGTAGGTTTTGTAGGAGTTACAAAGGCAATTGGAGCAATCATAATTCCTCCCGTTTCTGTTTGCCACCAAGTGTCTACAACTGGACATCTTTTGTCCCCAACATGGTCATTGTACCAGTGCCAAGCTTCTTCATTAATAGGTTCTCCTACAGATCCAATAACTTTGAGTGATTTTAAAGGATATTTTTGTACAAATTCTATATTCTCTTTCGCCAAAGAACGAATGGCAGTTGGAGCGGTATAAAATTGAGTGATTTTATGTTTTTCGATTACATCCCAAAAGCGACTAAAGTCAGGATAAGACGGAACACCTTCAAAAATTACAGTTGTAGCCCCATTTAAAAGTGGTCCATAAAGAATGTACGAGTGACCAGTAATCCAACCGATATCAGCTGTACACCAGAACACATCACTTTCTTCGTAATTAAAAACATTTTTGAAAGTATACGCCGTGTACACCATGTAACCCGCTGTGGTATGCACCATTCCCTTTGGTTTTCCAGTAGAACCAGAAGTGTATAAAATGAATAAAGGATCTTCAGCATCCATTATTTCTGCAACATTATTATCCGAAGCTTCATCTAAAAGAGGTTGTAACCATTGGTCACGACTATCTTGCATGTTGATTTCAGTATGTATTCTTTTGGCAACTAAAACTTTTTCAACCGATGAACACTTTTCTAAAGCTTCATCAATTATACTTTTCAGATCTATTGTTTTGTTTCCTCTAAAACCACCATCAGCTGTAATTACCATTTTGCAAGAACTATCATTAATTCGACTGGCTACTGCCGATGCTGAAAAACCAGCAAAAACTACCGAGTGGATGGCTCCTATTCTGGCACATGCCAACACAGAAACTGCCAATTCTGGAATCATAGGTAAATAAATGCAAACTCTATCCCCTTTTTTAATTCCTTGTTCACGCAAGACATTTGCCATTTTACAAACACGTTGGTGCAAATCATTATAAGTGATATGCAGAGCTTCTTCATCTGGATTATTTGGTTCAAAAATAATAGCGGTTTTTTCGCCTCTTTTTGCTAAATGTCTATCAATGCAATTTTTGACAATATTCACTTTGGCTTCAGTAAACCATTTGATTTCGGCCTCGGCCATATTAAATTCAACTACCTTGTCCCACTGTTGGTACCAGGTGAAATTTTCCTCTGCTATTTTTCCCCAAAATTTTCTAGGTTCACGAACTGATTTATTATAATGCTTGAAGTATTGTTCTAGATTGTCAATTTTGTAGTAACTCATAGTGTAATTTTTTATAAAAGTATTAAATCTGTGCCTATTGAGAAAATTATTTAAATTTAAAGTAAATAGACAGCATACAAAAGGCGTGAAAGAGCGATCTTTCACGCCTTATTGAAAACAAAAATATATAAAAACAATTAAAATTTTGTCGTCAAAATCTTGTTC
>NZ_QKNZ01000078.1:0-20671 GCF_014156605.1 Flavobacterium sp. SOK18b | reverse complement strand
TAATTGACCGCTTTAAAAAAAATTCTTATCTTTAATATCAAGTTAAAAACAACTTGTTGATTCCCATAATTTAACACTTATTTGATTATGAAACACATTTTAGTCCCCACTGATTTTTCTGAACAAGCTGAATACGCATTAAAAGCCGCAGCTCTACTTGCTAAAAAAAACAATGCCTCTATTTATCTCTTACATTTATTAGAACTTCCCAGCCAAATGAGCGATGCTGTTTCGAGCGGAAAAAGCATTCCTGAAGTGATATTATTTATTCGAAAGGCGAATGAAAGACTGGAAAATATAAAATCACAATCTTACCTAGAAGGCATCCTTGTAGAAAGTAGCGTTCAGTTAGAAAAAGCATTTTCTGGAATTTTATCCTTTAATGAAACTAACGAGATTGATTTAATTATAATGGGCTCACACGGAAGCTCAAACACGGAACACTTATTCATAGGCTCAAATACTGAGAAAGTAGTTCGCCTATCCAAAGCTCCCGTTTTAATCATCAAAAAGGATCCCGGAGAATTCCAGATCGAAAAAATAGTTTTTGCATCGGATTTTTCAAAAGAAACTAAAAAACCCTTTAAAGAACTACTGAAATTTAGCCAAGACTTTAGTGCTACTCTACTTTTGGTCATGATCAACACTCCAAATAGTTTCAAAACAACTCAAAAAAGCGATCAAATTTTAGAAAAATTCCTGAGAAAATATGATTTAGAAAACTACTCTACCCATGTTTACAACGATACCAATGTTGAAAACGGCATTACAAACTTTGCCGAAAGTCAAGAAGCCGACTTAATTAGCATTTGCACACACGGCCGAACAAGATTGTCCCACTTTTTTAGCGGCAGCATTAGTCAAGGATTGATAAATCACGAATCCAGACCGGTTCTTACTTTCAGAATCTAAAATCAAAAAGTATTGTAAACAAAAAAACCTCTCGATTGAGAGGTTTTTTAAGTTGGTCTACTAGGACTCGAACCTAGAAAGACTGCACCAAAAACAGTTGTGTTACCATTACACCATAGACCAGTAAAATGCTTTGCTGTATTATTGCTTAGCGAGTGCAAATTTATACTATTTTTTAGTTTGCACAAATTTTTTTTACATTTTTATCAAAAAAAATTCATTCCGTTTTAAAAAAAGTTCTTGATTTAGTTGAAAAATATTCATAATCAACACGTTATTAATTAGAGATAGTTTTTTAGAAAATAATGTTAATGCTATGTGGGTTAAACAAAAAAACATTTTCTTTGTAACTTAAATAATATAATATTTGATACATGGATAAAACAGCATTCAATTTCAACAAATGGAATACGATCATTGGTTGGATTACTTTTGGGATAGCATTGATAACATATACTTTGACGGTTGAACCTACCATGAGTTTTTGGGATTGCGGAGAGTATATTGCTACAGCTGCAAAATTAGAAGTGGGTCATCCGCCGGGCGCTCCTTTGTACCAAATGATTGGAGCCTTTTTTGCCATGTTTGCTTTAGATAATACCAAGATTGCATTGATGGTAAATATGGTATCTGTTTTTTCTAGTGCCTTTACTATTTTATTTATGTTTTGGTCTTCATCAATGATTTTGAGAATAATTGTTAGTCGTTTTGCATCCACAACTGCATTAAATTCAAACAATGATGTTGTTATTTTAGGAAGTTCATTTGTAGGCGCATTGGCGTACACTTTCTCAGATAGTTTTTGGTACAATGCCGTTGAAGCCGAAGTGTATGCTATGGCTTCCCTTTTAATAGCATTATTGTTTTGGCTTGGTTTGCGCTGGGAACAAGATATGGATAAACCCAGAGGAAATAAATGGTTACTCATTATTTCACTAGTAGTTGGACTTTCTTTTGGAGTGCACTTTATGGCATTATTAACAATTCCTGCAATTGGGTTTTTATATTTCTTTAAAAATTATGAAAAGGTAACTATCAAAAGTTTCATTATTGCGAATGTCGTAGTGATTTCTATTTTGTTATTTATTTTTAAATTGTTACTACCACTAACGATGGCTTTCTTTGGTAAAACCGAAGTTTTTATGGTAAATAATTTAGGATTACCTTTTGACTCTGGAACATTGTTTGTAGCCTTGTTAATAGCTGTTTTGTTTTATTTTGGTTTGCAATTCACCAAGAAAAAACAACTAATTACATACAACACTCTATTACTTTGTGTACTTTTCATCCTAATTGGTTTTTCTACTTGGATGATGTTACCTATTCGTGCCAATGCAAATACAGTAATAAATGAAAATAAACCATCGGATGCTCGCGAAGTTCTTGCCTATTACAACAGAGAACAATACGGAGTAAATCCTTTATTTTATGGTCCTCAATACACTGAGAATTTTGCAGGTCTAGACAAAGACAATCCTTACTTAGACAAAGCACCAAATTACGAGCGTGATTATAAAACTGGCAAATACGTTATTGTAAATAATTTCAAAAACGCAGACCAAAATTCTGATGACAATCACAAAACCATCTTACCAAGAATGTGGAGTGCTGATCATATTGAGAATTATATGAACTTTTCAAATCCTCCAGCATTTAGATTAAATCCTGATTATCCTTATGAAGAAGATCTTGCCAAATATGGTATTGACCCTAGCCAATTAAGCGAAGAAGATTACAACAAAGCCATAGCCCAACTGAAAAATGAAACTGAAAAAATTGTAAACGAGTTTAGACAAGCTTATGCTCAACAACAAATTGACAATGAAGGATACGTTAAATTCTTGAAAAGTTATGGCGATTATTTACTTATTGACAAACCTACCACTGTTGACAATTTAGGTTTTATGGTTGAGTATCAATTTGGCTATATGTACTGGAGGTATTTAATGTGGAATTTTGTTGGTAGACAAAATGATGTGCAAGGAAGATACGATTATCTTGATGGAAACTGGTTGAGCGGAATATCCTTTATAGATGAATTGCATTTAGGAAGCCAAGATAACCTACCTTCAGATGTGGTAAATAACAAAGGTAGAAACGTATATTTCTTTTTACCTTTCATTCTAGGACTTATTGGCTTAATGTATCACGCAAATAAAGATTTAAAAAGTTTTTACGTTCTACTTGCCCTATTTCTTTTTACAGGAATTGCCTTGAAAATCTACCTCAACGAAAGACCATTTGAACCACGAGAGCGAGATTATGCTCTTGTAGGATCGTTTTATGTGTTTGCTATCTGGATTGGTTTTGGCGTATATGCATTATATGAGAGCGCTCAAAAATACTTAGCCCCAAAAATTGCTGGTCCAATAATGATTAGCGCTTGTTTACTTGCAGCTCCTGTATTAATGGCTTCTCAAAACTGGGATGATCATGACCGTTCAGGCAAATCTACTGCTGTAGCTATGGCAAAAGCATACTTAACCTCATGTGATCCTAATGCTATTTTGTTCACCATTGGGGATAACGACACTTTCCCTTTGTGGTATGCCCAAGAAATTGAAGGCGTAAGAACTGACATTAAAATTGTAAATACTAGTTTGTTCATGACCGATTGGTATATTGATCAAATGAAAACCAAAACATACGAATCAGACGCATTGCCGATTTCATTTACGCATGATCAATACGTGGGTGACAAATTGGACTATGTAGCATTTATCCCTAAAATAGATACCCGTTGGGATATTAAAGATTTGATTGATTTTATTAAAAATCCAAAATCAACGGTTGAAATGCAAAACGGACAAACGATTCATTTTTACCCTACTAACAAAATCAGAATTCCAGTTGATAAAAATACAATTATCAAAAATAAAGTTGTTTCGGCTCAATACTTTGATTCAATAGTTCCATACATTGACATTGATGTTAGCAAAAATGCCTTGTACAAAAACCGATTGATGATGCTAGATATAGTTGCAAATAACAACTGGAAACGCCCTATCTATTTTAGTGGTGGTGCCTTTGATAACGAAGATTATATTTGGATGAAAGAGTACTTACAACTAGAAGGAATGGTATACAAACTAGTTCCTGTTAAAACTACTTTACCTAAAGATGCAAGCCCTCTTGACATGGGACAATTGGATTCAGATAAAATGTATGATATTGTTATGAAATGGGAATGGGGTAACGGAGAAAGCCCAACTATTTATCATGATCCAGAAACCAGACGCAACAGTATTAATTATAGATCTTACTTGTCTAGATTGATGAAACAGCTTATCAAGGAAGGTAAAACTGAGAAAGCTAAAAAAGTCATAAATCTAGCTATGACTAAACTTCCTGTGGAATATTTTGATTACTATTCTCTTGTAGAGCCTTTTGCTGATGGATATTATAAAACAGGTGAAAAAGTAAAAGCACAACAATTACTAGATAAATTAACTCAAAAATACCGTGAGAATCTTAATTATTACGGCGGGTTAAAAGCTAGTGACCAGTCCAGTATAGTAATTCCTATTGTTACAGATATAGAGCGATACAGAAGCTTACTAAAAGTAATGAAAGAGAATAATGACTTGGAGTTCTACAACAAGCACAGAGCTACATTTAATACTTACATAAAAATGTTTGAACGTTTTGAACGTGATAGAGAATAAATAAAATAGCATTTAAAATAGCGGCAATCATGTCGCTATTTTTTTTAACTTTTTTTGAGATGAAATTGTACTGGGTAAAAACTAATAAACTAATTAAGACACTTTTCTCAAAATGGATTTGGGACATTCCAAGTACAGAAAAAGTGGTATATCTCTCTTTTGATGACGGTCCCACCCCAGAAGTAACGACATGGGTACTTGAGGAGTTAAAAAAACACCATTTTAAAGCTACATTTTTTTGTATTGGTGATAACATTCGTAAATATCCTGAAATATTCAAAAAAATCATAAGTGAAGGCCATACTATAGGGAATCACACCTACAACCACCTAAACGGATGGAAGACATCAACGCAAAACTACATTGACAATACGCAGCTTTGTCAAGAAATAATTGACAATAATGGAAATTCAAATTCTAAAATTTTTCGTCCGCCTTACGGCAAAATAAAAACAGCTCAGTCTAGAGCTTTATTAGAAATGGGATATAAAATAATTATGTGGGATGTATTAAGCGCTGATTTTGATAGAAATATTACAGAGCAAGAATGTTTGAATAATGTAGTTATGAACCTGCAGCCAGGGAGTATTGTTGTATTTCACGATAGTATAAAAGCTTTTGAAAAACTAAAATACGTTTTACCTGCAACCTTACAATATTTACAAGATAATAACTATGAAACGAAAGTTTTATAAGTTGTAACGATTAATACTGTTCTTGAACAATACTAATAAGAGTATTTGCATCGAGTTCTCCAGATTGCCTCCAGATCATTTGGCCTTGCTTGTAAATCATCAATGTTGGGAGTCCTTTAATTCGCAGTGCATTTGCTAATTCTTGGTTTTTATCAACATCTATCTTTATCACTTTAGCTTTATCGCCAAGAGCAGCTGCTACATCTCTGATAACAGGATGCATGGCTACCGAAGATTCATTCCAATCCGTATAAAAATCAATTAATACGGGCACTTGAGTATGTAAAAGTTCTCCAAATTTTGACATAAACCTTAATATTTAGTTTTCTAAATGAAATAAAAGAGATTGATAATATACAAATGTAACATTTTTAACGAATTATGCCACATTAGGGGCTTTTTTTAGTTCAATTACAGTTATTTCCGGCATGATTCCTACTCTTCCAGGATAGGCATGAAAACCAAAACCTCTATTTACATAAACATACCTTCCTACATTTTCATATAAACCCGCCCATTGTTCATATACATACTGCACCAAACTCCATTTGAAATAGCCTGGAATTTCAATACCAAATTGCATGCCATGAGTATGACCCGAAAGCGTAAGTTGAAAATGTCTTTTATCGTGCTGAACAACTTTGTTCCAGTGTGAAGGATCATGGCTCATAAGTATTTTAAAATCTTGTCTTTGTAATGATCCAGATGCTTTGTCTAAATCTCCAGCTTGTTTAAAATTGTGACCCCAATTTTCAACACCTACAAGAGCTATTTGATCATTGCCTTTCTTTATAAAAGTATGCTCGTTAAGCAATAAGTTAAAGCCTATTTGTCCGTAAAGCTTTTTTATATCCTCAAAGTTCTCCTCTTTTTCTTGCTCGGTTTTCCAAGTTACATATTCCCCATAATCATGATTCCCTAATACAGAAAATTTTCCGTACTCGTGTTTATCGATTTTGTTAAACGTTTCTATCCAAGGATGCATCTCTTTGGCATGCGTGTTTACAATATCTCCTGTAAACAATATCAAATCTGAGTTTTGAGCATTAATCAAATCAATTGCGTGTTGTATTTTATCTGGATTGTCAAAACTACCACTATGAACATCTGATATTTGCGTAATCGTAAATCCATCAAAGGCATCTGGTAAATCCGGAAAAAAAATACGTTGCTTGATTACTTTGTAATTGTACTTACCAACTGTAATACCATATATAAGGGACAGAAAAGGTACAGCAGCAAGACCTAAACCTATTTGACTTACAAATTTTCTTCTTGAATTAAAAAAATCTTTGCTTTCATCATAATTAGAAAAATAATTTAAAGTTCCCACACCTAACCGATACAAATCTTCTCCTAAAAGTACAATTGTAAAAATAATTTTAGGAAGATAAACCAAAAGCAACAACGCCATAGTAAACATTGTTTTTTGTGTTTGTCCTACGCTCCTATCAAATTGCATTAGGGCGTAAACAATGTATATTGAAAAAGCAACACTAGCAATTTGAATACTATATAAAATGGACTTGTTCTTAATGATGGTTTTAAAAACTTGGAAAGTATAAATTTCTAAAACCAAAAGAAACAAACACAATAAGACTACACGAAAAATCATTTGAAAATATTTAAGGCAAAATAACAAAAGAAAAAAGCAAACAAGACTTGTATTAAATAAAATTTAACGGTTGATGATACTTTCAATTCATAAAAAACCCCAAAAAACACTTTGGGGTTGAAGAAAAAGTTTGAATAAGAAATAATATTACTTTATTACAAGTGTCATGTTAGGAGTAATCATATTATCTGAAGTTAATGTTGACGTATAACGCTGTGCATATATTTCAACATAATCATTAGTATTCATTTCAATCAAAGCATTTAATGGTAATACCACAATATCACTGGCAACAGTTCCGCGTCCGTAGATCTTATATTTAGAAACTGGCGTACCATTGAGCGCAACATAAATTATATAAGTACCAGGATTAGTCACTTGAAAAGAAATAGAACCTGTTACTTGAAAAAAACGTTTCTTTTTTCCTAGATATTGCAATTTGTTATTCTGTCCTCCATTAGAAAATCGATACAAATTAGATGAAGTAGAAACTCCTTGAACTTTTAGCGTATTGCTAGGGTTTGAGGTATTAAAAGTTGTAGCCGCGCCTGAGCCTACAGCATAATCTACAGAGAATTCACCTACTGCACTAGCATCAGTTTCAGTTGGGATACCTGCACAACGCACATTCCAACTGTTGTTGAAGTTATATCCTGGATAAGTGCCAGTTGTATATCCATTTACATACTTTCCTGTAGATAGTGTTCCCGTAAACACAACTGTTTCCATCACAGCATCGCCAGTAATTGTTAGCGAAGGATCTGACACATCTACTCCAACTGCAGCAAGATTCACCTCAGAAAAGCCTCCTTGTTTTTCAATGAGGGCAAAAGTACCAGTAAATTTCTCATATGTTCCCAAGTTATTTCCAAACCATCCCGCATTACTAATTAACACTCTAGAAATATTATCATAAACAATTCCTGTAGTATTACCAGCATACTGTACAATGCTAACGAATACCAGACCAAATCCTGATATTGACCCTACATTAGAACAACCTATCACTATTGCATCTCTAAAAATTAAAGTTTGAGCAGCTGTGCCACTTAAATTAAAAACTTTGCCTCCACCGGTAACTTGTATGGTAATGTTCCTAACGCTTCCACCTGTAGCACCATCAAAAAGGTTCCCAGAAGTTCTAACCAATTTATCCTCCCCTGAATCCTGACCTGAAACATATGCCCCATTGAGATCAATAGGCAAATCAACGTTTATCGTTCCATTGATTTCGTAGTAAACAGTAGGGTCTAAAACATATTTAGTATTTGAACCTGCCGTTTTTTCAGCAGCCAAAACTGTAGCAAGAACATCTGTAGACTTAATAAGTTTAAACTTTAATCGTCCTGTTGTAGCACTACTGACCTGGTTCCATGAAGTTATCCCTTGATTGTAATGATAAAATGATTTAAGATCAGTATCATAAACCATCAAGCCATCAGCTGGAGATGCAATGGCTAAGCGCTGTGCTGTAGTCATTCTTGGCGTAAGCATTCCTTGAGTGGTTGACGAAACATCAAGTACTGAACTTGCATGAGGAGTAATAGTTCCTATACCTACTTGTGCAAAAGTATTTGCTGCTAGTATCAAGAAAAACAATAGAGCAACTTGAAACACTCTTTTTGTAAAATAATTTTCTTTCATGATCAAAATGTATTTAAGATATTAAAAAACTACAACATTATTTGGTTTTAAACTTATTGTAAATATAAAAATAAAATATCGATTAAATGCATTTTTAACCGATTAAATACATAATTACCTTATTTAAAAGTAATAAATCTTACAATAAGTGAATAGCATTTTTATTTTTAAAGTTATTTATCCTAAAAATTCTAGCCAAGGTGTAATAAAATACAAATGCATAAAAATTGAAAAGCTAAGGTTCATAATCATACAAGTTTTGTACTTTTGAACTTTACAAAAAATATATTATGTCTCAACAAAAACGTCTTTTCTTGCTTGATGCCTACGCATTAATATTTCGTGGGTATTACGCTTTCATAAAAAATCCACGCATCAACTCAAAAGGTATGGATACATCTGCTATAATGGGTTTTATGAATTCATTAATGGATGTTATCAAACGTGAAAAACCAGACCATCTTGCAGTAGCATTTGATAAGGGAGGAAGCGCTTTAAGAAATGACCTTTTCCCAGAATACAAAGCCAACAGAGATGCTACTCCCGAGGCGATAAAAATTGCGGTTCCTTATATTCAAGAATTACTCAAGGCCATGCATATTCCTATTATAGAGGTGAATGGTTATGAAGCCGATGATTTAATAGGAACAATTGCTAAGCAAGCTGAAAAAGAAAATTACCAGGTCTTTATGGTTACACCTGATAAGGATTTTGCACAACTAGTTTCTGAAAACATTTTTATGTACAAGCCAGCCCGAATGGGTAACGGTATTGAAATTTGGGGTGTACCCGAAGTCTTGGCTAAGTTTGAAATTGAAAGACCTGAACAAGTTATTGATTTCCTAGGCATGATGGGCGATACTGCCGATAACATTCCCGGTTTACCAGGCGTAGGAGAAGTAACAGCAAAAAAACTTTTGAAAGAATTTGGCACCATGGAAAACCTTTTAGCAAATACTGATAAACTAAAAGGAAAAATGAAAGAGAATATTGAAGCCAATAAAGAAAAAGGATTGTTGTCTAAAACATTAGCAACTATATTACTGGATTGCCCAGTGGTTTTTAATGAAAATGACTATGAGCTCTCTAAGCCCGATGTAGAAAAAACAGACGCCTTATTCAATGAACTGGAATTTAGAAGAATGGCTGAGCAATTTGATGCTATTTTTAAAAGTCCATCTCCGCTTGCACAAAATAACGGAGCCGAAACAGATGCCAAACTGTATAAGAAGTCTACGAAAAATGAAGATCAATTTGATCTTTTTGGATCGAATGATCAAGACGCTACATCAGATGAGAATCGAAATCAATTTTACAGTACACTAACAAATACAGAGCATTCCTATCAAATTATTCAAGGTGATTTAGGTCTAAAATTGCTTTTAAACAACTTAAACAAACAAACCTCTGTATGTTTTGACACCGAAACTACTGGTCTTGACGCACTGCATGCAGAACTAGTGGGAATTTCTTTTTCATATGAAAAAGGGAAAGGATTTTATGTTCCGTTTCCAGAAAATCAAGAAGAAGCACAAGCTTTGATAGATAAATTCATTCCATTTTTCGAAAATGAAAACATTGAAAAAATTGGTCAAAATCTAAAATACGACTTGAAAATTCTATCCAACTATAAGGTAGAGGTAAAAGGAAAGTTATTTGACACCATGATTGCACATTATCTAATTAATCCAGATATGCGTCATAATATGGATATCTTATCCGAGACTTATTTAAAATATTCACCTCAATCTATCGAGGCTCTTATTGGAAAAAAAGGGAAAAATCAAAAATCAATGCGTGACGTAGCTCTCGAAGAAATAAAAGAATACGCCGTTGAAGATGCTGATGTCACTTGGCAACTTAAAAATATTTTTACCCAAGAACTAGAACAAACCGAAACTAAAAAACTTTTTGAAGAAATAGAAATCCCATTGGTAAAAGTACTTGCCGATATGGAAAAAGAAGGTATTCGGGTTGATGTAGATTTCCTTAAGTCGCTTTCTAAAACACTTGATGACGATATCAAAATTTTAGAAGCAAGCATTTATGAAACTGCAGGTGAAAAATTCAATTTGGCATCACCTAAACAATTAGGAGATATTTTATTTGACAAATTAAAAATTGGTGGAGTTAAACAAAAGAAAACCAAAACAGGGCAATACGCAACCGGCGAGGAAATACTCAGCTATCTTGCCCCAGAAAATCAAATAGTAAAGGACATCTTGGAGTGGAGACAGTTGATTAAACTGCAAAACACGTATGTAGATGCCTTACCAAACCAAGTAGATGCAGTTACAAAACGGATCCATACAGACTATATGCAAACTGTAGCAGCTACTGGACGATTGAGTTCTAATAACCCTAATTTACAAAACATCCCAATACGTACGGAACGTGGTCGCCAAATTAGGAAAGCATTTGTTGCAAGAGATGAAAGTCACACCTTAGTATCTGCCGATTATTCACAAATTGAATTGCGTGTCATTGCAGCTTTGTGTGGAGAAGAAAATATGATAAAAGCGTTTCAAAACAACGAAGACATTCATAAATCTACGGCATCAAAAGTATTTAACGTTCCACTTGAAGAAGTAACTCGCGAACAAAGAAGTCATGCCAAAACCGTAAATTTTGGGATTGTTTATGGTGTATCAGCATTTGGACTAAGCAATCAAACTAGTCTGTCCCGTAAAGAAAGTGCCGAATTGATTGAAGCGTATTACCAAACCTATCCAAAATTAAAATCTTACATACAAGAGCAAGTAGACTTTGCTAGAGATCATGGTTATGTACAAACCATTTTAGGACGTCGTAGGTATTTAAAAGATATCAACTCTCAAAACGCCATTGTTCGTGGTGGTGCTGAAAGAAATGCCGTAAACGCTCCTATTCAAGGAAGTGCTGCCGATATTATCAAAATTGCTATGATCAACATTCATAAAAAACTAAAAAGCGAAAATTGGAAAAGCAAAATGTTATTGCAAGTTCATGATGAACTCGTATTTGATGTACATAATGATGAGCTAGAAAAAATACAACCCATGATTAAACATGAAATGGAAAATGCCTTTCAACTTGTTGTTCCATTAGAAGTAGAAATTGGAACCGGTAAAGACTGGCTAGAAGCACATTAATAAAATTTACCGCAAATAAAAAATCTCTAATTAAGCAATTAGAGATTTTTTTTGAGGTTTATAATGTACTATTCGTTTTTAGGGAACACTTAAAAATTATAATGAACTTTCTAAATTGCGACAGCTTTTTTATTGCTTAAAATTTTGTACAACCAGAAAGCTAATACACCCAATGGTTGTAAAACAATTAGCGAAAGAATAAGAAGCATTTTAGTTACTGAAGACACTGTTGTTAAGTTTATAACCGTATACAAGGAGTAAATCCAGAATACAAAATAAAAAACAACAAGAATCATAAAAAGAATTTCTAACATAATTTATTTTTTAATTTAATAATATATGATCTAACAATCACTAAAGGTCTTTTTTAGAATATAAAAGTAAATTTATAAAAAAATTAGAAAATTCAAATATTCAGTTTAAAACTTTCTTTACTCTGATCATTTTTTTGTTTCAACAAAAAACTAAAAGTTATATTAACTATTAATTTAAGACTAAATTAATGTTACTGCACTTTTTTAGTCGACTCTCTTTCTTTTAATTTGGTTTTAATCACCTTTGTTACATAAGGAAGATGCTCTTCCTCTGATTCCAACCTCTTAATAAGCAACTTGGCTGCTACTTCGCCTATTTCTATACCGTGTTGACTAACTGTAGTTAAACTTGGCGAAAGCCTTCTTGATGCTAAAATACCATCAGCAAAACCAATGATAGAAATGTCTTCGGGTACTTTAAATCCTTTTTTTAACGCAACTCTTAATGCTGCAACTGAATCATTCTCATCCAATGCAAAAATTCCATCAATTGGATTTTCAAATATAGAATCAATTTTATTTTTAAGATCAAGTTCTGAGTCTGTTCTAATCATAATATCAGGATTGACAGCTATACCGTTATTAGATAGTGCTTTTAAATAGCCATCAGTTCTTAATTTACCCACACTCAAATTATCAATAGAAGAAAGTAAGGCAATATTTTTACAACCCAAGTTCAAAAGTTGTTGTGTTGCATGAAGTGCCGAATCAAAATCATCTACAATTACCTTATCACAGTCTACCCCATCCGCAATACGATCAAACATTACAATAGGAGTTCCGTCATTAATTATGGTAGTGAAATGCTGATAATCTTGAGCTTTTTGAGCTTCCTCAGATACAGACACTATAAAACCATCAATTGTTCCATTACTCAACATTTCTAGAGTATGTGCTTCTTTATCCAAAGATTCATTAGAAATACACATGATCACATTATACCCTTTTTCATCAGCTATTTTCTCAATACCACTAAATACTTTGGCAAAAAAAGAATTAAGAATGTTAGGTATTATGACGCCTATAGTTTTTGTCTTTCTATTTTTAAGATTCAACCCAATAATATTAGGCTTATAGTTTTTAAGCTTCGCATATTCCTTTATTTTAACCTTCGTTAGCTCACTAATTTCTGGACTATCGTTTAATGCCTTAGACACGGTAGAAACAGAAACGTTAAGTTCCTTCGCGATTTGTTTTAAAGTTGCTTTGGCTTTCATATTAAAAATTCAGTATAAAGTTAAAGTACAAGATAGTATAATTTGTAAAAAATTCAATCTATTGACAAAAATAACGCATTAAGTTCAAAAAAGTAATTGTAACAACAAAAAAAATGCACCAATACAGAACAATAAATAGAAGAATAAAACCAATTTAAAAAAGATGAATTATAAAACGCAAAAAAAATATTAATATACATTTGATAATCAGTACTAAGCACATAACAAAATAATCTTTTAAGGTATTTGTATTTAAAATAATTAATTGTACTTTTGCAACCCCTTTATTGGGGATGGAATGTTTAATTAAAAAAATATTATGGACGCATTAAGCTACAAGACACAGTCAGCAAGCAAAGCCACAGTTACAAAAGAGTGGATTGTTGTAGATGCAGATGGTCACAACTTAGGACGTCTTGCTTCAAAAGTCGCAATGATTTTAAGAGGTAAGTACAAGCCAAGTTACACACCACATGTGGACTGCGGAGATAACGTAATTGTTATCAACTCAGAAAAAATTAACCTTACAGGTAACAAAATGGATGAAAAAACATACATCCGTCACACTGGTTACCCAGGAGGTCAAAGAACTTTAACTGCTAAAGTTTTGCAATCTAAAAACCCTGCATTATTAGTTGAAAAAGCTGTAAAAGGGATGTTGCCTAAAAACAAATTAGGAGCAGAGCTTTTTAGAAATTTAAATGTTGTTGTAGGATCAGAGCACAAACAAGGAGCTCAAAAACCGAAAACAGTTAACCTTAACGATCTTAAGTAATGGGAGTTATTCACAAAATCGGTAGAAGAAAAACCGCTGTTGCACGTGTATACGTTTCAGAAGGAACAGGAGTAATCACGGTAAACAAAAAAGCATTTGAAACTTACTTCCCAACTGCAACTTTACAGTACAAAGTTTTACAACCAATGTCTATGACAGAAAATGTAAGCAACTTTGACGTAAAAGTTAATGTTTACGGAGGTGGTTCAACAGGACAAGCAGAAGCTGTAAGAATGGCATTAGCACGTGCAATGTGCGAAGTTGATGCTGAAAACAGAGGAATCCTTAAACCACAAGGTTTATTAACAAGAGATCCAAGAATGGTTGAACGTAAGAAATTCGGTCAGAAGAAAGCTCGTAAGAGATTCCAATTCTCTAAGCGTTAATATTCAATCTGGTTATTTTTCAGATTATCAAGTTCAAACGCTGGTATTATTATCAGCTTAAACTGAAATATGTTAAAATAAATTTAACATAAAAATTTAAAAACACAGTTGTTGTTGCTCTCCTATCGAGGTAGGAAATAGTTTAGCATCTAAATAAGTCGAAAGTCTTAAAGGCAACAGCCTAAAGTCGTATCAAAGAAGCTTATTGCTAATCAACAGAACGTAAACTAGAACAAAATGGCAAACAAAATAGAAGTTAAAGACTTACTAGAAGCAGGTGTACACTTTGGACACATGACTAGAAAATGGGATCCAAACATGGCTCCTTACATCTATATGGAACGTAATGGTATTCACATTATCAATCTATATAAAACGGCAGCAAAAATTGAAGAAGCTAATGAAGCTTTGAAAAAAATCGCTGCATCAGGTAGAAAAATATTATTTGTTGCTACCAAAAAACAAGCAAAAGACATCGTTGCTGAAAAAGCAAAAGCTGCAAACATGCCTTACATCACTGAAAGATGGCCTGGTGGAATGCTAACTAACTTTGTAACTATCCGTAAAGCTGTTAAAAAAATGGCTACTATTGATAAAATGAAGAAAGATGGTACTTTCATGACTTTATCTAAAAAAGAGCGTTTGCAAGTAGATCGTCTTCGTGCTAAATTAGAGAAAAACTTAGGTTCAATCGCTGACATGTCTAGACTACCGGCTGCATTGTTCGTAGTAGATATCAAAGCAGAACACATCGCTATAAAAGAAGCTCAAAAATTAAACATTCCAGTTTTCGCAATGGTTGATACTAACTCTGATCCACGTGAAGTAGAGTATGTAATTCCTGCAAATGATGATGCTTCTAAATCAATTGACAAAATTTTAACTTTAGTTACATCTGCAATTATCGAAGGACTTTCTGATAGAGGTACTGAAAAAGAAACTGAAGCTACTGCTGAAGTTGCTGCTCCAGCTACTGAAACTGCAGAAGCTCCAACTGCAACTGCAACTGAAGAATAAATCAAATTTTGAATTCCAAATTTTGAATTCCAAATTCCAAAATCAGAAAATAACTATCTGATAACATTGGAATTTGGGATTTAAAGATTGGAATTTTTACTTTTAACATTAAAATTCAAAATATTATGGCAACAATTACTGCTGCAGACGTAAACAAATTAAGACAAACTACAGGTGCCGGAATGATGGACTGTAAAAAAGCTTTAGTTGAAGCTGATGGAGATTTCGATAAAGCAATCCAAAACCTTAGAGAAAAAGGACAAAAAGTTGCTGCTAACCGTTCTGACCGTGAGTCTTCTGAAGGAGCTGCTGTTTCTTTCATCAATGCTGATAAAACTAAAGGAGCTATCATCACTTTAAACTGCGAAACAGACTTCGTAGGTAAAAATGAATCTTTTGTAACTTTGGCTAAAGAATTAGTTGAAAAAGCGATCAATTTCTCTTCTAAAGAAGAGTTTTTGGCTTCAGATTTCAACGGAATTACCGTTGCTGAAAAATTGATTGAGCAAACTGGTGTTATAGGTGAAAAAATCGAAATCGGTGGTTTTGAAATTTTAGAAGGTGCTTTTGTTGGATCTTATGTTCACGTTAACAAAATTGCTGCATTAACTGCTATTTCTGCTGCTGTACCAAATGCAGAAGTTTTGACTAAAGATGTCTCTATGCAAGTAGCATCAATGGGAGCTGATACATTATCTTACAAAGATTTTGATCCTGCTTTTGTTGAGTCTGAATTAGCTGCTCGTATTGCGATCATTGAAAAAGAAAATGAAGAAGCAAAACGTTTAGGAAAAACTTTAAAAAATGTTCCTAAATATATTTCTTTCTCTCAATTAACTGAAGAAGTTATCAAACAAGCTGAAGAAGATGCTAAAGCTGAATTGAAAGCTGAAGGTAAACCAGAGCAAATTTGGGACAAAATTATTCCTGGTAAAGTACAACGTTTTATCTCTGACAATACTACTTTAGACCAAGAAAAAGCATTGCTAGATCAAAACTTCATCAAAGATGATAGTAAAAAAGTTGGTGATTACGTTAAAGATTTCAATGTTGAAATTACAGGATTCAAAAGAGCTGCATTAGGATAGCTACATTTTGATTTCAAATAATTGCTATTTGATTTCATTTTTTAATACAAAGCCCCATTTCAATTCTGTTGGAATGGGGCTTTTAATTATTTTATTTTAAAGTTTGTTTTAGAGGTACATCATACTTTAAAAACGATGTTCCTACATACTCTACGAATTAAATTGCCCGCAATACAATCTAATCGCACAATACAAAACGCAAATACATTATTTCTTAAAATCTATACTCCATTTTTAGGAGAGCATATCTAGGTTGTAAACGGTACTCGGTTTGCGAAATATTGATATCAGAAATACTGTAATTGCGGAAAGTTTTGGTATTAAACAAGTTGTTTCCTGAAAGGAAAATAGTGAACTTATTTTCTTTAACAACATAACGCGCCTCTACATCTAGAAAATAATATTTGTTATTGTCTTGGCTTAAATTTCCAAAAAAGTAACGTTCAGATTGCACTTGAAAATTAAATTTATCACTTACCATAAACGATAAATCTAAGAAACTCATATTATCAGTAAAATCATTTGTTATAGTGGTTTTTACCTGATTGTAATTCCATTTTGAACCAATATGATAATTAAAAAAACCTTTGAAACCAGAACGTAACTCCAAACCATAATAAGCGTTAAAGTTTTTTACTTCTCTGAGATTAGAATTATTAACTATGTTTTTAAAATTAATTTTGCTAGTGCCCAAATTGACTTTTAAATTTGATTTAATCGGTTTAAAATAACGATCTATACTCGAAGAAATAGATAAAAGCTCGCGGTCTTTGATAATGATTTTTTCAGATTGTGAGAAGTTTTGAGCAACAATAGAATTGCTACTAAAAAAGTCATTGTTTTTGGTATAAAAGATATATGTATTTGCAAAAAACTTGTCACCCCAACTGCCGTAGGTGTAATTTAAAAAAGCACTAGATGAATTTAACTGATTAAACTCTTCTAAACCTTTGGAAAAGGAACGAAAACCTGTTTGTACAAATCCCGAATAAACATCTAAAACACGGGCGTTTGTTGTGCTATAAGAATACGAAGTACGAATTTTATTTATGTCGTTAATTGTCCAATCTATGCCAATTTTAGGCATTATGAAAAATGGATTTTGATTCGCTTTTACATCAAATTTTTCTATTTTATTGAATAATTGGTGAAAATTTGATTGAGTTAGTACAGTAAAATTACTTAATTTGACGCTGTATTTCGCAGTCAAATACATATCATTAGTTGAATAAACTAAATCATTTTGATAACCAATAGGCAAAGTACGTGAGTTTTCGCTTTGTAATAATTCAAAGCGTGTATCTAATTTATCTACTCGTAATTGATTGCCTATTTTAATTTCTAATAGATCACCATTTTTCTTTTTGTCTAGCAAATGAGCTTCAACACCTGCAAATTGCATTTTGTTTTCGCTAAATTGTGCGGTGCTGTTAGTATTTTCAGTAAACAAATCATTAAAAATAAATTGATTGACTGTATAATTTTGTGGTGTTTTTTCATTGATATACCTTCCTGATAGTAAGAAAACCTTATTGTCCTTAAACTTGTTGGTAAAAACTAATTTTTGATCAAAAAGTTGATTATTAGCCGTTAATCGTTCGTTTAATAAATCGGAATTAAACAATAAATCACTTCTGTTCTTTTCATTCGTTTTATTAAATTTCCCTGTGTATTCCACCGTTTTGGTTTTAGAAATGTCATACGTTAAATCTACTTTACCAAAACCAGTTAACTGTGTTTTTATTCCTTTAAAATCCTCAGTATTGGTAAAAGTTGTAGTGCCAACGGTAAATTGATGAAAACCATTTCTAAAAAAATTTTTTTCGTCTGTATTAAAAAAACCTAAGGTTTTGAGTTTTACTTTATCGGATAGGGTAAAAATACTATTGAGAGAGACCATTTCGGCATTGTTAAGATTGGTTCTTTTTTGTTTTAGATTTGGTGTGTCAAATCCTAAACCAAGGAGTTTATTAACAGTTTGGTCATCGCCTATGCTTCCTGCTTCATCAATACGGTAGGGTCTTATTAAATTATCTATATCACCGGTTACGTCTTCACCTATGTTGTTTAAATTAGTTAGGAAATAATATTTATTTCTTTTTCCAAAATTCATTAAATTGCTTCTTACTTCATATCTGTTTTCAGAAGTTAGGCCATAACCTAATTGCGTATTACCAAACCACACCCGCTTAGCATCTTCTTTTAGTACAAGATTCAAGGCAACCTTATTACTGTTTTCAATACCTTTAAGATGTTTGTTGTTAGAATAATTATGATACAATTCTACTTTATCAATGGGGTTTACCGGCATGTTTTTAGTTAGAATTTTATATCCTTTTTCAAACATATCATCGCCATCAATCATTACTTTTTCAATTTCTTGATTGCCTACTTTTATGGTACCGTTTGCCTCAATATTTAATCCAGGTATTTTTTTTAGTAAATCTTCTACTACTTGCTCATTTCCTTGCAAAAATGATTTTGAATCAAAAATAATGGTATCTTTTTTTACAAATATTGGCTTTTTTACATCAATTACTATTTCTCTGAGTTCTATTGATTTTGTTTGTAATATTAGTCCATCAAGTTCAATCGATTTTGGTTTATTATTGATTAATTCAACTTTTTTTTCTTCAAAACCAATTCCCTTAAAAACGAGAAATTTTCTATCCTGATTGAAAACTTCAAACGAAAAAAAACCATTTTTTGTTGTAAAAGTGTAGTCTAGTATATCCTCTTTTTCGTTTATTAACAAAACACTTATATTTTGTAAACTTTCATTTTCATTATTTTTAATACTCCCTTTTATTACCGTTTGAGAAAAAACAGTATTGCTAAAAATTATAAATATAGAAATACACAATACTATTTTACAGTTGGTATACAATAACTTAAGCTTTTTTTTATACATTTTTTGATTACGATAAAATAAATTGCATCACTTTAATTAAACTCCATTTCTGAGCGATACTCATTTATTGGCTCTTTATCAAATTCAAAAGTGGTCATCATTCCAAATTGAGCACCTCTACCTCCACTTCTAGCTTTAATAGTTTGAATTTTATCTTGAACTTTTTTAATTTTTTTAGCATCATAATCTTTAAAAGAAATAGCTTCAAACTTAGGGTCGTTTTGAATTTTTACAAGAATTTCTTTTTCGGAAAGATTATTATTAAAGGAAATTGTTTTTGCTTGCCATTTATAAAATCCTTTTTCGTCATCTACTTCCAAGATAAGACCTGGAAGGCCATTAAATTTCCAAGGACCAAGTGAGATAGGAATTTCAATTGTGTACCAAGCAGTATATGTTCTACCCCTAAATTCAACAACTGCTTTTGTGCAATTATATTTCCCTATTATTTTTTTTTCATTTAATAGTTTCCAATTCATTTTTGGCAGTGGCTCTTGAACAGCAAAATAGCTATTAAGATGTGAATCTTCAAATAGTCGTTCTGTTAATAACCTCTTTTCTCTATCAATAATAATTTCTGGTAAAATTTCTTTGTCACCAGTACCTTTGGTGAACATGATTGCTCTTTCATTAGGCACTAAATCAGTTGTTAATTTTTTTTGTACTACGAATTGTAATAGGATATTTTATTGGAGACAAATAATGTTCCTAAATCTAAATTTATAAAACCTTGAGTAAATATTCGATACTCATCATACTCAACATTTAAATTTGCATTGCCTGCCTTTTGACTGAAACTAATTTGTGAAAATAAAATCAATCCAAGTATAATTTTTTTCATCTTGTTCTTTTTTAAATTAAGGCAGTCTTATGACTGCCCTAAAAAATTGATCTAAATTGTTACTCTATTCTATTTATGTAATCAGTTATATCTCTTACAAGTTTTGAGTCATTACAAGGTAACATATCAGGCACATCAGTTACTGTGATTTCGCCAATTTTTTTCAAAGTTCTAGCATCTATGACATCGTATGTACAAGACTTAACAACAAGGCCATCCACATTTAAAGATGATGTTTTACTAAGATTTAATTTAATTGATTCTTTTGAAACTTTATTTATTTCTACAGAATTTGCAAAAGCAAATGAACCGATTAGCATGAATGCTAAAGATAATAAGAATTTTTTCATAGTTTTAAAATAATTTGATTGTTGCCTTACTAAACTTTTTAGTAAGAGGTTTTGGACGTCCGAGCACAAATCAAAAAAAAAAAAAAAAACAATTAACCAAATTTTTAATA
>NZ_QKNZ01000077.1:0-23103 GCF_014156605.1 Flavobacterium sp. SOK18b | reverse complement strand
AAAAAATAAAAACAATAATTGATTTTTAACTCATAAAAAATGTTTTAAAATCCTTTTTGAAGTCTTTTTTGTCAATTTATTATAATTACTCCTATATTTTTGTTTTAAAAACTTTTAAATTCTCATACTGTTTGACGGTTGATTCTTTATTTTTTTTATTTTTATACGCATCTAACTTTTAATGATTTTAATTAGATTATGGACTTCAAAACTTTTGAATCTTTTTTTAAGTTCAATAAAGAACAACGTCTTGGAATTATAGTATTATTTACTCTTATTTTTATTTTACAAATATGTTACTATTGCTATGATTTTAATCCTAGTATTAAACAGTCGCCGCAGGAGTTACAGTGGATTGCGTTGCAGTCAAGTTTAGATTACGAGAAGAATGTTACTAAAAATTTACCAAAACAACAGTATGCATTCAATCCCAATTTTATTTCAGATTACAAAGGCTATAAATTAGGAATGTCTACACAAGAAATAGACAGGTTACTTGCTTTTAGAAAACAGAATAAATTTGTTAACTCCCCAGAAGAATTTCAACGGGTAACACAAATTTCAGATTCATTACTTGAAACCATGTCTCCCTTGTTTAAGTTCCCTAATTGGGTTGAGTATAAAAAAGGCACGTCTCCTTATAAAGAATATAAAAATCAGGAGTATCAGGCTTTCGCCAAAAAAGAAAAGGTATCAGTATTAGATATCAATCAAGCCGATAAAGATGCTTTGATGAAGGTCTACGGAATAGGAGATGCTATTTCTACCCGAATTTTAAAACAAAAAGAAACTCTTGGAGGGTTTGTCTCAATGGAGCAAATGGATGAAATATGGGGCCTGTCACCAGAAGTTTTAGAAAAACTGAACATTCATTTTAAAGTTGGAACACTTCCTAATATCAAGAAAGTTGACATCAATAATGCGTCTTTAAAAGAACTTAGCACGTTTCATTACTTTAGATATGCACTTGCTAAAGAAATTGTAACATATAGAAGTATGAATGGAAACATAAAAAATATTGAGGATTTAACAAAAATTAAGGGATTTCCTGTTGATAAAGCAAAAATAATTGCCTTATATTTGGACTTTAAATAGAACTATCAAAAAACTAGAATAAAAAGTACGTTTTTTTATCATAATTTGTACAAACGTAATTTTATTGTTCTTTCCAATTTTGATTTTTTGTCACTTATCAAGAAACTGACTTTGTATCTAGTTTCTATCAATTTAAAATTTGTTAAAAAGAAAAAAAACATATGAATTCAATTTACTTCACAGAGGAGCACCACGCATTTAGAGAAAGTTTAAAAGGTTTTTTACAAAAAGAAGTGGTTCCGCACATTGAGAAATGGGAAAAAACAGGAACAATAGAGCGCTTTATTTGGGAGAAATTCGGGGAAATGGGTTATTTTGGTATTGCTTACCCAGAGGCATATGGCGGTCTTGGTTTAGACTTATTTTACACGGTTATTTTCCTTGAGGAATTACAAAAAATAAAATCATCAGGTTTTGCTGCAGCCATGTGGGCTAATGCTTATTTGGCTATGACACACTTAAATGCAGAAGGTGATGAAAGGATAAAACAAGATTACTTGGTCCCGAGTATCGCTGGAAAAAAAATAGGTGCTTTATGTATCTCGGAACCTTTTGGGGGTAGTGATGTTGCGGGAATGCGCACGAACGCCGTTAAAAAAGGGGACAAATATGTAATCAATGGTTCAAAAACATTTATTACTAATGGTATATATGCTGATTATTACATTGTGGCTGCCAAAACAAATCCAGAACTTGGTAACAAGGGAATTAGTATTTTTTTGATGGATACGGGTTTAAAAGGAATATCAGCTTCAAAACTTGATAAACTAGGCTGGAGAGCATCGGATACGGCTGAAATTGCCTTTGACAATGTGGAGATTCCTGTTGAAAATTTAATGGGTGAAGAGGGTAAAGGTTTTCCTTATATCATGCAGCATTTTGCTTTAGAGCGTTTGATTATGGCTATCAATGCGCATGCTAGAGGTGAATATGCTATTGATTATACTATTGAATATATGTCGCAACGTGAGGCTTTTGGTAAAAAAATCAGTAAGTTCCAAGCATTAAGACATACCCTTGTAGAACATGCAACGGAGGTTGAACATTGTAAAATTTTCAATTATGCTGCAGTAGCCCGTCTTGATAAGGGGGAATATGTAGTTAAAGAAGCGACAATGGCAAAATTGAAATCTACAAAAGTAGCCGATGAGACCATTTACAGTTGTTTACAAATGCTAGGAGGCTACGGTTACATGGAAGAGTACCCATTGGCACGCTTGTTTAGAGATAGTCGTTTAGGGCCTATCGGTGGCGGTACATCAGAAATCTTAAAAGAAATTTTAGGAAAAATGATTATTGATAATCAAAATTATGAGCCGGCTGTGAAATAATAGCTGGTCTGAAATTAATTCAGACAAAGGATATTGAGTTTAAAAAATTTCTAATTTTCTGATTTTTGTAGATAAAAAAAATAGTTAAATTAAAGAAATAGCGATTTACAAAAAGTTGTAGAATCCGTCAGTATTTTTTAAAACTATAAAGAAAGCGACAATCAGTTACGATTGTCGCTTTTTTCGTTTATGCCTTCTTCGATTATTTCTTGAACAATCTCATGTTCTCCTTCTTCTAAGTTTTCTGTTAAGTGTTGTTGTACGGATGTTTTCTTGTTGATGAAAAACTTTGTGTATATTGGAAAATGATCAGATCCAAAATGTTCTAAACTTTTTAATTCATCAATAAATACATCTGGTGTGTGAAACATCAGATCAATAGGGAATCTTAAAAACCAATATTTGGTATGAAAACTTGAAATAAATCCGCGACCAATTCTTCCGTCAATTGTCTCGCTGGTTTTTCTAAAAAGGATTGAGGATTTTGCCCAAGCTACATTATTGAAATCCCCAACTACAACACAGGTATCGGCGTTTTGTTTTATTTTTTTTGCAATACTCAAAAGTTCTCCATCACGCTCTTTAGAATTTTCTTCTTCAGTAGGACTTGGCGGTGGCGGATGAACAGCAAAAAAAGTGAATTCAAAATTGTCAGCAGTTCTTATTTTAGCCTCAATACTGGGTAGATCATTCGCCACAAAATAATGAACATTGTGATTTGTTATTTTTAATTTAGAATATAAATGCATTCCATAGGTGTTGTTCAAGGCTACTTTGACATTGTATCTGTATTTGTGATCCAAAACTAATAGTGCCTTTTCCCAATTTTCATCAGATTCCATGGTTAAAATAATATCCGGATTGTATTTGTGAACTAAAGCTATAAATTTCTCATGTTCTTTATTTTCTTGAAATACGTTTGCCGAAAGGACAGTAATTAATTCTGAAGAAATATCACAAGCTTCTCTTTGTACTGACTTGTGAAAAGAGGTATACTTATAAAGGGTTGCAAGATGGATTATAATGCTTATTAAAGTCAATAACTGAAGAATCTTTATCCAAACATCCAGTTCGTCGATTAAGATAAAACTACAGACTAAAGCCGTAATTTGTAAAATAAGTATCTGAATTTTGCCAAACTCAAAAAATCTATAGAACCAATGTGTGAGTGGCATATAGGGTAAAATACTTGCGAAAAGCAATAGGGTAGAAATTACGATAAACCACATAAACTTTATTTTATGGGTAAAATTAAATAAAATTATCCAAACACTTGTTAGTTCACTTTATTATCCTACTTTTGCAGCCTAAAGAAAGGGGGTGTCTATATTATGTTAATTATACCAATTAAAGACGGAGAAAATATCGATAGAGCGTTAAAACGTTACAAAAGAAAATTTGATAAAACAGGAACTGTTCGTCAATTAAGAGCACGTACTGCTTTTATTAAGCCTTCAGTAACGAATAGAATCAAAATTCAAAAAGCGGCTTATATCCAAAATATGAGAGATAACTTAGAGAGTTAATCTATTTTACAGAAAAATAAAACCGTTAGTCATCAAAATTTAATAACTTTGATGCTATCGGTTTTTTTATGGCTACTAATAAAGATGCATTTCGAGATTATCTCACCTTGGAGAAAAAATATTCAGCACACACCATTTTGGCTTATTGTGTGGATGTAGATGCATTTTCGGAATACATTAAAAAAGAATTTGACCAAGAAACTATAGATCATGTTCATTATGCTCAAATAAGAAACTGGATAGTCTCACTAGTGGATAAGTCGGTTTCGAATAGTTCTGTCAATCGTAAAGTGGCTTCCCTTAAAGCCTACTTTAAATTTTTAATGAAAATAAAGCAAATTGAGACAAGTCCTTTACTAAAACATAAAGCTCTCAAAACAGCTAAAAAAGTACAAATACCTTTTTCGGAAAATGAAATGCAAAATCTTTTGTTTGAAACTCAATATTCTGAAGGCTTTGAGCAAATAAGAAACGCTCTAGTTGTAGAGTTGTTTTATGCTACCGGAATTCGCCGGACCGAGTTAATACATTTAAAAAATTCAGATGTAAATTTGTCAAACAGCACTATAAAAGTATTAGGAAAGCGAAATAAAGAAAGAATAGTTCCGTTGTTGCCTATACTTAAAGATCAAATATCTCGTTATCAAGAAGTAAGAAGAACGCTAGTTATGATTAATGATGAAGAGTGTTTTTTTTTAACCAAAAAAGGAGATAAATTAAGTGATTCTTTTGTGTATCGATTAATAAATTCGTACTTTAGTAATATATCTGAAAAGTTAAAAAAAAGCCCTCATATTTTAAGGCACACGTTTGCTACTCATTTGTTAAACAATGGGGCTGATTTAAACTCCGTTAAAGAGTTGCTCGGACATTCAAGTTTAGCTTCTACTCAAGTCTATACCCATAACAGTTTAGCTGAGCTTAAAAATGTATATGCAAAAGCGCACCCGCGAGAAAAGAATAATACAATTTGAACCATTAAAAAAAAGAAGATTATGAAGGTAAGTGTACACGCAGTTAACTTTACAGTTGACAAGAAGCTAGTTGATTTTGTTCAAGAGCGATTGGATAAATTAGAAAAGTACTATGACAAGGTTGTATCGTCGGATGTTTTTTTGAAAGTTGAGAAAACTAGTGAAAAAGAAAATAAAATTGCCGAAGTAAAAATAATTGTTCCAGGTGATGAATTTCTGGTCAAAAAGCAGTGTAAAACCTTTGAAGAAGCGATAGAGTTGTCTTCAGAATCTCTAGAGCGAATGTTGCTCAAGAGAAAAGAAAAGATTAGTTCTCATATTTAATATAAATTTTTTTCAAAAAATGTTTTGATTGAGAGATAAAATCTATACATTTGCAGTCCGTTAGAAATAGCGGACTTTTTTTATTGATTTGCCAGCGTAGCTCAGTTGGCTAGAGCAGCTGATTTGTAATCAGCAGGTCGTGGGTTCGAGTCCCTCCGCCGGCTCAAATTATTGAGGTATAAAATAAAAAAAGTTGGGGAGATACTCAAGCGGCCAACGAGGGCAGACTGTAAATCTGCTGTGTGAACTTCGCAGGTTCGAATCCTGCTCTCCCCACAAGAAAAACTTGAATTGTGGTTGGTGAATTGAAAAATTCCCAAATTGTAATTCGAGCTCTTTGATAAGAGGTTCTGCCGACTTAGCTCAGAGGTAGAGTGCTTCCTTGGTAAGGAAGAGGTCACGGGTTCAATTCCCGTAGTTGGCTCAAGTAAGTAGGAAATAAAAATTAATATATAACAAGATTAAAATTAAGTAAAATGGCAAAAGAAACCTTTAACCGTTCGAAACCACACTTAAATATTGGTACGATCGGACACGTAGATCACGGTAAAACTACTTTAACAGCAGCAATCACAAAAGTATTATCTGATGCTGGTTACTGTCAAGCAAAATCATTTGATCAAATTGATAATGCTCCTGAAGAAAAAGAAAGAGGTATTACAATTAATACATCTCACGTTGAGTATGAAACTGCTAATCGTCACTATGCACACGTTGACTGTCCAGGTCACGCGGATTACGTGAAGAACATGGTTACAGGAGCTGCTCAAATGGATGGAGCTATTCTTGTTGTAGCTGCAACTGATGGACCAATGCCACAAACACGTGAGCACATCCTTTTAGGTCGCCAAGTAGGTATTCCTAGAATGGTAGTTTTCATGAACAAAGTGGATATGGTTGATGATGCTGAGTTGTTAGAGCTTGTTGAAATGGAAATTAGAGACTTGTTGTCTTTCTACGAATATGATGGTGACAACTGTCCAGTTATTCAAGGTTCTGCTTTAGGTGGATTGAATAATGATGCTGCTTGGGTTCCTAAAATTCTTGAATTGATGGAAGCTGTAGATTCTTGGATCGAAGAGCCAATCAGAGATACAGAAAAACCTTTCTTGATGCCAGTTGAGGATGTATTTACAATTACTGGTCGTGGAACTGTTGCTACAGGTCGTATCGAAACAGGTATTGCTAACACAGGAGATCCAGTTGAAATCATTGGTATGGGAGCTGAAAAATTGACTTCTACTATCACTGGAGTTGAGATGTTCCGTAAAATCCTTGATAGAGGTGAAGCTGGAGATAACGTAGGTTTATTGTTAAGAGGTGTTGATAAAGAATCTATCAAAAGAGGAATGGTTATCATTAAGCCAGGATCTGTTAAGCCACACGCAACTTTCAAAGCTGAGGTTTATATCTTGAAAAAAGAAGAAGGTGGACGTCACACTCCATTCCATAACAACTACCGTCCACAGTTCTACGTACGTACAACTGACGTAACAGGAGTTATTACTTTACCAGAAGGTGTAGAGATGGTAATGCCAGGAGATAACTTAACTATCAATGTATCTTTGTTAAGCCCAATCGCAATGAGCGTTGGTTTACGTTTCGCTATCCGTGAAGGTGGTAGAACAGTAGGAGCTGGACAAGTTACTGAGATTGTAGGTTAATCTACAAAAAAAAATAAATTCAAAAACAATGTCGTTTAACGACGACATTGTTTTTTATTCTACGGGCGTAGTTCAAGGGTAGAATAGCGGTCTCCAAAACCGTTGATGGGGGTTCGAATCCCTCCGCCCGTGCAAAAAAATATATCACAATGACAAAAGTTGTAAATTACATATCAGAAGCATTTGAAGAGTTGAAATCAAATGTAACTTGGCCAGAATGGTCTGAGGTACAGCGTCTCACGATTGTTGTGGCTGTATTTTCTGTATTATTTGCCTTGGGAACATGGGGAGTTGATGAAATTTTCGCAAAAGCTTTAGCTGGATTTTTTAACTGGATAAAAGCTTAATTTATTTGTTATGGCAGATGTGAATGTAAAAAAATGGTATGTCGTTAGAGCGGTAAGTGGCCAAGAGAATAAAGTTAAAGCTTATATTGAGACTGAAATTGCAAGATTAGAAATGACTGATTATGTTTCTCAAGTTCTTGTTCCTACTGAAAAAGTAGTAACTGTTAAAGAGGGAAAAAAATTAGTAAAAGATAAAGTTTACTTTCCTGGCTATGTCATGATAGAAGCAAATCTTGTTGGTGAAATACCTCATATCATAAAATCAATTACAAGTGTTATTGGTTTTTTAGGTGAGATTAAAGGTGGTGAACCTGTTCCTTTAAGAATGTCTGAAGTTAACAGAATGTTAGGTAAGGTCGATGAACTTGCTGTAAATACTGATACTAGATCTATTCCTTTCAATGTTGGAGAAACAATTAAAGTGATTGATGGTCCATTTAATGGATTTAATGGTTCGGTTGAAAAAATAAATGAAGAAAAGCGTAAACTAGAAGTAATGGTTAAAATTTTCGGTAGAAAAACACCATTAGAACTTAGTTTTATGCAAGTTGAAAAAGTATAATTTTTGTTACATCTATAATATCCACTGTAATCGCTTCCAATGATTATGGTGTTAAATTTTTTAAAAAATGGCTAAAGAAATTAGTAAGGTAGTTAAACTACAAGTTAAGGGAGGTGCTGCGAATCCGTCGCCACCGGTTGGACCTGCTTTAGGACCTGCTGGGGTTAATATCATGGAGTTCTGTAAGCAATTTAATGCTAGAACACAAGATAAACCTGGCAAAATATGCCCAGTACAAATTACTGTGTATAAAGACAAATCATTTGATTTTGTTGTAAAAACTCCTCCAGCTGCCGTTCAATTATTGGAGGCTGCAAAGCTAAAGTCTGGATCAGGTGAACCAAATCGTAAAAAAGTAGCTAGTGTTACTTGGGATGTTATCAAAGCGATAGCTGAAGATAAAATGGTAGATCTAAATGCATTCACAATCGAATCTGCAATGAGCATGATCGCTGGAACTGCTAGATCTATGGGTATAACTGTATCAGGAGATGCTCCTTTTTAATTAAGAGAAAGAAATGGCAAAATTAACAAAAAAGCAAAAAGAGGCTGCTTCTAAAATTGAGAAGAATAAACTATACTCTTTGAAAGATGCTGCTGCATTAATCAAAGTTATAGCTTCTGCAAAATTTGATGAGTCTGTTGATATCGCAGTTCGTTTGGGTGTAGATCCAAGAAAAGCGAATCAAATGGTAAGAGGTGTTGTTACATTACCTCACGGTACTGGTAAAGATGTAAAAGTATTAGCATTAGTTACTCCAGATAAAGAAGCTGAGGCTTTGGCAGCTGGTGCTGATTATGTAGGTCTTGATGACTATTTACAAAAAATCAAAGATGGTTGGACAGATGTTGATGTAATTATCACGATGCCAGCTGTTATGGGTAAATTAGGTCCTTTAGGTCGTATATTAGGACCAAGAGGTTTAATGCCAAACCCTAAAACAGGTACAGTAACTATGGATGTTGCTAAAGCTGTTCAAGAGGTTAAAGCTGGTAAAATTGACTTTAAAGTTGATAAAACTGGAATTGTTCATGCTGGAATTGGTAAAGTTTCTTTTGGAGCTGAGCAAATCTATGACAATGCACACGAAATTATTCAAACATTAATTAAACTTAAGCCAACTGCTGCTAAAGGTACATACATTAAAGGTATACACCTTACAAGCACAATGAGTCCTGCTATTGCATTGGATCCTAAAGCAGTATAATTGGTAGTTAATAACTTTTAGTATGACTAGAGAAGAAAAATCAATCGCGATTGAAAATTTAACTGCACAGTTAGCTGGTACAAATATTATATATGTATCTGATATTTCAGGACTTAATGCAGAAACTACTTCAAGTTTAAGAAGAGCTTGTTTTAAAGCAGGTATAAAATTAGAGGTTGTAAAAAACACGTTGCTTGCAAAAGCAATGGAAGCTTCTGATAATGATTATGGTGATTTACCTTCAGTATTGAGTGGTAATAGCGCTATCTTTATTTCAGATGTGGCTAATGCTCCTGGAAAAATCATTAAAGATTTTAGAAAAAAATCAGCTAAGCCTATTTTAAAAGGTGCTTACATTAACTCTGAAATTTATTTAGGTGATGACCAATTAGATGCATTAGCAACTATCAAATCTAAAGAAGAGCTTATTGGTGAAATCATTGGATTATTACAATCACCTGCACAGAGAGTTATTTCTGCTTTACAAAACCAATTCGCTGGTAGCGAAGAGGTTTCTGAGGAAGTTGAAGCTTAATAATTTTAGATTTTATCTAATATTATTCGAATTACGCGCACAATAAATAAATTATATTTTACAAATCATTTTAAAACGATAAAAAAATGGCAGATTTGAAACAATTCGCAGAACAATTAGTTAACCTTACAGTTAAAGAAGTTAACGAATTAGCAACAATATTAAAAGATGAGTACGGAATCGAACCAGCTGCTGCAGCTGTAGTAGTTTCAGGTGGTGGTGAAGCTGCTGCTGAAGAAGTTCAAACTGAATTTACAGTTGTATTGAAAGAGGCTGGTGCTTCTAAATTAGCAGTTGTAAAATTAGTTAAAGAACTTACAGGTTTAGGTTTGAAAGAAGCTAAAGATGTAGTTGATAGCGCTCCAAGTAACGTTAAAGAAGGTGTAACTAAAGAAGAGGCTGAAGGTCTTAAAAAATCTTTAGAAGAAGCTGGAGCTGTTGTTGAGCTTAAATAATTAAACTCCGTTTAATGAATACGGTTTAGGTCATGGGTTTAATCACCTTTTGACCTAAACCATTTTTTCGTATAATTAAAATCTAGTGTTTTTTAGAGACTTATTTTATTTATCGAAATATATTTTACCCATTACGATGAAAAAAAATTAATAGATAATAAGAAAGTAGTTATCCTTAATTAGTTTTTAAAGATGTAATGACTGTAAAATAAGCATACAAATAGCTTGTTATTTGTATTATAAAATTACTTTTTAATCAAAATTTTGTTCATTGATGCTAACAAATCAGACTGAAAGATTGAATTTTGCCTCAACTAAAAACATTCCTGACTATCCAGATTTTCTAGATGTTCAGGTTAAATCGTTTAAAGATTTTTTTCAATTAGAAACTAAATCAGACGAAAGAGGTGACGAAGGGCTTTACAATACCTTCATGGAGAATTTTCCAATTACTGATACGAGAAATAATTTCGTATTAGAATTCCTTGATTACTTTGTAGACCCACCACGTTATACAATTCAAGAATGTATAGAAAGAGGTCTTACCTATAGTGTACCTTTAAAAGCTAGGTTAAAACTATATTGTACTGACCCAGAACACGAAGATTTTGAAACGATTGTTCAAGATGTTTATTTAGGAACAATTCCTTACATGACACCAAGTGGTACGTTTGTTATCAATGGTGCTGAGCGTGTAGTTGTATCTCAATTACATCGTTCGCCTGGAGTTTTCTTTGGTCAATCATTCCATGCAAATGGTACAAAATTGTATTCTGCGAGAGTAATTCCGTTTAAAGGTTCTTGGATTGAATTTTCTACAGATATCAATAGTGTAATGTATGCGTATATTGATAGAAAGAAAAAACTTCCTGTAACTACTTTATTCAGAGCTATTGGTTTTGAAAGAGATAAGGATATTCTTGAAATTTTTGATCTTGCTGAAGAAATTAAGGTTTCGAAAACAGGTCTTAAAAAATATATCGGTAGAAAATTAGCGGCACGTGTATTGAATACATGGCATGAAGATTTTGTTGATGAAGATACTGGTGAGGTAGTTTCTATCGAACGTAACGAAATAATCCTTGATAGAGATACAATTATCGATAAAGATAATGTAGAAGAGATCATTGATTCTAACGTTAAATCTATTTTGTTACACAAAGAAGATGCAAATCAAGGTGATTATGCGATCATTCACAATACGTTACAAAAAGATCCAACAAACTCTGAAAAAGAGGCTGTTGAGCATATCTACAGACAATTACGTAACGCTGAACCGCCTGATGAGGAAACCGCTCGTGGTATCATTGATAAATTATTTTTCTCTGATCAACGTTATAACTTAGGTGAAGTAGGTCGTTATAGAATTAATAAAAAATTAGGTTTAGATACCCCAATGGAAAAGCAAGTCTTGACCAAAGAGGATATCATCACTATTGTTAAATATTTGATTGAATTAATCAACTCAAAAGCTGAGATTGATGATATTGATCACTTATCTAATCGTCGTGTAAGAACAGTTGGTGAGCAATTGTCTCAACAATTTGGTGTAGGTTTGGCTCGTATGGCTAGAACCATTCGTGAGAGAATGAACGTTAGAGATAACGAGGTGTTTACACCAATAGATTTGATTAATGCTAAAACATTATCATCTGTGATCAACTCTTTCTTTGGAACAAACCAGTTGTCTCAGTTTATGGATCAAACAAATCCACTTGCCGAGATTACGCACAAGAGAAGATTATCTGCACTTGGACCAGGTGGACTTTCGAGAGAGAGAGCTGGTTTTGAGGTACGTGACGTTCACTATACGCATTACGGACGTTTATGTCCAATTGAAACTCCAGAGGGGCCAAACATTGGTTTGATTTCATCTCTTGGTGTTTATGCTAAAGTAAACGGAATGGGTTTCATTGAAACACCTTACCGTAAAGTAACTAACGGAGTTGTAGATTTAGAGTCTACTCCAGTTTACTTAAGTGCTGAAGAAGAAGAAGGTATGTTGATTGCACAAGCAAACATTCAAATGGATGCTGCTGGTAAAATTACTGCTGAGGATGTTATTGCTCGTCAAGAAGGTGATTTCCCAGTAATTGAGCCTTCAAAAGTTGATTATACTGACGTTGCGCCTAACCAGATTGCATCTATTTCTGCATCGTTGATTCCTTTCTTGGAACATGATGATGCGAACAGAGCCTTGATGGGATCTAACATGATGCGTCAGGCGGTTCCTTTGATTCGTCCTGAAGCTCCAATTGTAGGTACAGGTTTAGAGCGTCAAGTTGCTTCAGATTCTAGAGTATTGATAAATGCTGAAGGTGATGGAGTTATTGAGTACGTTGATGCTAATATAATCACTATCAAATACGATCGTTCTGAGGAAGAAAGAATGGTTAGTTTTGAACCAGATGAAAAAACATATAATTTAATTAAATTTAGAAAAACCAACCAAGGTACAAGTATCAACCTTAAACCAATCGTAAGAAAAGGTGATAGAGTTGTTGCTGGTCAAGTACTTTCGGAAGGTTACGCAACTCAAAATGGAGAGTTAGCTCTTGGACGTAACTTGAAAGTGGCGTTTATGCCATGGAAAGGGTACAACTTTGAGGATGCGATTGTAATTTCTGAAAAAGTAGTTCGTGATGATATTTTTACCTCTATACACGTTGATGATTATTCATTAGAAGTTAGAGATACTAAATTAGGTAACGAAGAACTAACGAATGATATACCAAACGTTTCTGAAGAAGCTACTAAAGATTTAGATGAAAATGGTATGATTAGAATTGGAGCCGAGGTTAAACCTGGTGACATTCTTATCGGAAAAATTACTCCAAAAGGAGAATCAGATCCTACTCCAGAAGAGAAATTGCTTCGTGCAATCTTCGGGGACAAAGCAGGTGATGTAAAAGATGCTTCTTTAAAAGCGTCTCCTTCTTTACATGGTGTTGTTTTAGACAAGAAATTGTTCGCAAGAGCAGTGAAAGATAAACGTAAACGTACACAAGACAAGGATGCTTTAGGAGCACTTGAAATGGAGTTTGAAGTGAAATTTGTTGAATTAAAAGACAAATTAGTTGAAAAACTTTTCTTGATAGTTAACGGGAAAACATCTCAAGGTGTAATGAATGATTTGGGTGAGGAAGTTTTACCAAAAGGTAAAAAATATACTCAAAAAATGCTTTATGCTGTTGAAGATTTTGCTCACTTAAGTAAAGGTCAATGGGTAGCTGATGATGCTACTAATACTATGGTTAATGATTTAATTCATAACTATAAAATTAAATTGAATGATTTACAAGGTGCTTTACGTAGAGAGAAATTTACAATTACTGTAGGTGATGAATTACCAGCTGGTATTTTAAAATTAGCTAAAGTTTACATCGCTAAGAAACGTAAATTGAAAGTGGGTGATAAAATGGCAGGACGTCACGGTAACAAAGGTATTGTTGCACGTATCGTTCGTCATGAAGATATGCCTTTCCTTGAAGATGGAACACCAGTAGATATTGTTTTGAATCCACTTGGGGTACCATCTCGTATGAACATTGGTCAAATTTATGAAACTGTTCTTGGTTGGGCCGGAATGAACTTGGGTAGAAAATTTGCTACTCCAATTTTTGACGGTGCTTCACTTGATCAAATAAATGCTTTGACTGATGAGGCAGGTGTACCACGTTTTGGACATACTCATTTATATGATGGAGGAACTGGAGAGCGTTTCCACCAAGCAGCAACTGTTGGAGTAATCTACATGTTGAAATTGGGTCACATGGTTGATGACAAGATGCACGCACGTTCTATAGGTCCATACTCATTGATCACTCAACAACCACTTGGAGGTAAAGCTCAATTTGGAGGTCAACGTTTTGGAGAGATGGAGGTTTGGGCACTTGAGGCTTATGGAGCTTCTAGTACGCTACGTGAAATCTTGACTGTTAAATCTGATGATGTTATTGGTAGAGCTAAAACTTACGAAGCAATCGTTAAGGGTGAGTCTATGCCAGAACCAGGATTACCAGAATCATTCAATGTATTAATGCATGAATTGAAAGGTCTTGGACTTGATATTCGTTTAGAAGAATAAATAAATTTTGTCAACTGTAGAGATGCGATTAATCGCATCTCTACTTTGGCATTTATATAAGTTTTTAGGATTTAGACCCGTAACCCGTTCCGATTTTTTATATAAACTCTAAGTGTTTTATAACTAGCACTTCAAAATAAAAAGCTTTGAAGTTTAGAGAAGTAACCCGAGGTAGTGTTTAAGTCAAAAGTTTGAAAGTCAAAAGTAAAAAGTCAGTCGTGACTTTAAAACTTTATGACATTTGACTTTAGACTAAAATCAAATCAATTTTTTAATTGCAAATAAATCAATAGTAAAAACTATGATGAATAATAGAAATAACAACAATAAAGATAAAAACCCTGTAAAAAGGTTTAATAAAATCTCAATCGGTCTTGCATCACCTGAATCTATCTTGAAAGAATCAAGAGGAGAGGTTTTAAAGCCAGAGACAATTAACTACAGAACGCACAAACCAGAGCGTGATGGGTTATTCTGCGAAAGAATTTTCGGTCCTGTTAAGGATTTCGAATGTGCTTGTGGTAAATACAAAAGAATACGTTACAAAGGGATTATCTGTGACCGTTGTGGTGTTGAAGTAACTGAGAAAAAAGTACGTAGAGATAGAGTAGGTCACATCAATCTTGTGGTGCCGATTGCTCACATCTGGTATTTCCGTTCTTTACCAAACAAAATCGGTTATATCCTTGGTCTTCCTTCTAAGAAATTAGATATGATTATTTACTACGAAAGATATGTAGTAATCCAAGCGGGTATTGCTAAAAATCCTGATGGTGAATCATTGCAAAGATTGGATTTCTTGACAGAAGAAGAATATTTGAATATTTTAGATACTCTTCCTGCTGACAATCAATATTTAGATGATTTTGATCCAAATAAATTTGTTGCCAAAATGGGAGCAGAGTGTATTATGGATTTGTTAGCAAGAATTGATCTTGATGCATTGTCTTACCAGTTAAGACATAGCGCTAACAATGAAACATCTAAACAACGTAAAACAGAAGCTTTAAAAAGATTACAAGTAGTTGAATCTTTCCGTGAGTCTAACTTAAACCGTGAAAATCGTCCTGAGTGGATGATTATGAAAGTGGTTCCAGTTATTCCACCAGAATTACGTCCGCTTGTGCCACTTGATGGAGGTCGTTTTGCAACTTCAGATTTAAATGATTTATACCGTCGTGTAATTATACGTAACAACCGTTTGAAAAGATTAATGGAGATTAAAGCTCCAGAAGTTATCTTGAGAAACGAAAAACGTATGTTACAAGAATCTGTAGATTCATTATTTGACAACACGCGTAAAGCATCTGCTGTTAAAACAGAATCAAACAGACCTTTAAAATCACTTTCTGACTCGTTAAAAGGTAAACAAGGACGTTTCCGTCAAAACTTATTGGGTAAACGTGTGGATTATTCTGCTCGTTCGGTAATTGTTGTTGGACCTGAATTAAAACTATCTGAGTGTGGTATCCCAAAAGATATGGCAGCAGAATTGTACAAACCTTTCGTTATCCGTAAATTGATAGAAAGAGGAATTGTTAAAACTGTTAAATCAGCTAAAAAAATAATAGATAAGAAAGAGCCTGTAGTTTGGGATATCCTTGAAAATGTAATCAAAGGTCACCCAATCTTACTAAACCGTGCTCCTACTTTGCACAGACTAGGTATTCAAGCATTCCAACCAAAATTAATTGAAGGAAAAGCAATCCAATTGCACCCTTTAGTTTGTACGGCATTTAATGCGGATTTTGATGGGGATCAAATGGCGGTACACTTACCATTAGGACCTGAAGCTATATTAGAGGCTCAGTTATTAATGTTAGGTTCGCACAATATCTTGAACCCTGCAAATGGTGCTCCAATTACGGTACCATCTCAGGATATGGTCTTGGGTCTTTATTATATGACCAAAGAACGTTTGTCAACTCCTGAAATGAAAATTTTAGGTGAAGGAATTACTTTTTATTCTGCAGAAGAGGTAAATATCGCTTTAAATGAAGGAAGAGTAGAGTTGAATGCTCGTGTTAAAATTAGAGCTAAAGATTTCAATGAAGCAGGTGAATTAGTATACAAAGTGATTCAAACTACTGCTGGACGTGTATTGTTTAACGAAGTTGTTCCAGAAGCTGCTGGTTATATCAATGACGTATTGACTAAGAAAAACTTAAGAGACATTATTGGTCACGTATTAAGCTGTACAGATGTTCCTACAACTGCTGCTTTCTTGGACAATATGAAAGATATGGGGTATAAATTTGCCTTCAAAGGTGGATTGTCATTCTCATTAGGAGATATTAGAATTCCAGATCAAAAGCCTCAGTTAATTGCTGATGCAAGAGAACAAGTTCAAGGTATTTCTGCAAATTATAACATGGGTCTTATTACCAATAACGAACGTTACAACCAAGTTATTGATGTATGGACATCAGCAAATGCTCAATTAACAGAGCTAGCAATGAAAAACATTAGAGAAGATCAACAAGGATTCAACTCGGTGTACATGATGCTTGACTCTGGAGCAAGGGGATCTAAAGAACAAATTCGTCAGTTAACTGGTATGCGTGGTTTGATGGCTAAGCCTAAAAAATCTACTGCTGGTGGTGGTGAAATTATTGAAAACCCGATTCTTTCGAACTTTAAAGAAGGTCTTTCTATCCTTGAGTACTTTATCTCTACTCACGGTGCTCGTAAAGGTCTTGCGGATACGGCTTTGAAAACTGCCGATGCTGGATACTTGACTCGTAGATTACATGATGTTTCTCAAGACGTTATTGTTAACATCGAAGATTGTGGTACTTTGAGAGGTGTTGAAGTTTCAGCATTGAAAAAGAACGAAGAAATTGTAGAATCATTAGGAGAAAGAATCTTAGGACGTGTAGTTTTACAAGATTTGATTAATCCATTGACTAACGAAGTATTGGTTCATTCTGGTGAGCAAATTACCGAAGCTATTATGAAAGCTATTGATGCTTCTCCTATCGAGAAAGTTGAAGTGCGCTCTCCACTAACTTGTGAAGCTTTAAAAGGTATTTGTGCTAAGTGTTACGGTCGTAACCTTGCAACAGGTAAAATGACACAAAGAGGTGAGGCAGTTGGTGTAATTGCAGCACAATCTATTGGGGAACCAGGAACACAGTTAACATTACGTACTTTCCACGTTGGAGGGGTTGCGGGTGGTATATCTGAAGAATCAAGCATCATCACTAAATTTGCTGGTAAGCTTGAAATTGAAGATCTTAAAACTGTTAAAGGTGAAGATAGCGAAGGAAACTCAGTTGATATCGTTGTTTCTCGTTCTACAGAGTTAAAATTAATTGACGAAACAACTGGTATTTTATTAAGTACTAATAATATTCCTTACGGTTCAAGCATTTTTGTTGCAGATGGTCAATCTGTAGCTAAAGGAGATGTAATTTGTAAATGGGATCCATATAACGGAGTTATTGTTTCTGAGTTTACTGGTAAAATTGCTTACGAAGATTTAGAACAAGGACAGTCGTTCATGGTTGAAATCGATGAGCAAACTGGTTTCCAAGAAAAAGTAATTTCTGAATCTAGAGCTAAAAAATTAATCCCAACTTTATTAGTTTACGGTAAAGATGGAGAATTGATTCGTTCTTACAACTTACCAGTTGGAGCCCACTTGATGGTTGAAAACGGTGAGAAAATTAAAGCAGGTAAAGTATTGGTGAAAATCCCACGTCGTTCTTCTAAATCAGGAGATATTACAGGAGGTTTACCAAGAATTACAGAGCTTTTAGAAGCTCGTAATCCATCTAATCCAGCTGTAGTTTCTGAAATTGATGGTGTTGTTTCTTTTGGAAAAATCAAAAGAGGTAACCGTGAGATTGTTATCGAATCTAAATTTGGTGATGTTAGAAAATACTTGGTTAAATTATCAAGCCAAATTCTAGTTCAAGAAAATGACTTCGTAAGAGCAGGTGTGCCATTGTCTGACGGTGCAATTACTCCGGATGATATTTTAAGAATTCAAGGTCCAGCTGCTGTACAACAGTACTTGGTAAATGAAATTCAAGAGGTATACCGTTTACAAGGGGTAAAAATCAACGACAAGCACTTTGAAGTAGTAATACGTCAAATGATGCGTAAAGTAAGAGTACAAGATCCAGGTGATACTTTATTCTTAGAAGATCAATTGATTCATACTAAGGATTTTATTGTTCAAAATGATAAGCTTTACGGAATGAAGGTTGTTGAGGATGCTGGTGATTCAAGCGTTTTAAAAGAAGGTCAAATCATTACTCCTCGTGAGTTACGTGACGAAAACTCTTTATTGAAACGTACTGATAAAAATCTTGTTGTTGCCCGTGATGTTGTAACTGCTACAGCAACTCCAGTATTACAAGGTATTACCAGAGCTTCACTTCAAACGAAATCATTTATCTCTGCTGCATCGTTCCAAGAAACTACTAAAGTATTAAATGAAGCTGCTGTTGCAGGTAAAATAGATTACTTAGAAGGATTGAAAGAAAATGTAATCGTAGGACACAGAATTCCTGCAGGAACAGGTATGAGAGAATATGATGCTACAATTGTAGGGTCAAAAGATGATTACAATGATATGATGGCTAACAAAGAGGAGTACATTTATTAATACAAGGATATGAGCAATTCAAACCAACAACAAGATCAAATTAATATAGAATTAGATGAAGTTACTGCAGAAGGAATTTATTCTAACTTAGCAATTATCAATCACTCTTCTTCAGAATTTGTTTTAGATTTTGTTAGTATAATGCCTGGAATTCCTAAGGCTAAAGTGAAATCAAGAATAGTCTTGACACCACAGCATGCTAAACGATTATTAAAGGCTATTGGAGAAAATATCCATCGATTTGAAATTGCCCATGGCGAAATTAAAGACACGGAACAGTTGCCCATACCGCTCAACTTTGGCCCAGCCGGTCAAGCATAAATTTCAAAAGCTCCAGTATATTTACTGGAGCTTTTTTTTTTAGGTTATAACTGGGTAAATTGTTTTGGATTCTAATTTGTTAAATCGATATTACTAAACTGAAATCTATGTGTTTAAATCGTTATTATTGCATGCTTTAATATTAAATTTTGTTCTTTAATCGACTATTATGGTGCTTTGTCGAAAATGTTTTTTACGACTAAACAAATGATATACTTTTGTTTCGGATTTGGATGTCAACTCCCCGAAAAAAAATATTATTATTTATGAAATATTTCTCGTTTTTAGTTTGCAATAAATTAACACTTAAAGGTTGCCTTTTTTTCTTTTTTATATTGTGTTCTAATGTAACTTTTTCGCAAACTTCACAAACCATTGTTGAAAATAATCCTATTGAAATAGTATCAGTTAAAAATGAAAATATAACTAAAACGAGTACAACAAATAATGTGAATTTTGTGCTTTGGTTTATGGGTTCTAAACAAGATACTAAATCAAATACTTCTATCGAAGAAACAAATACAAAAAAACAAGTAATTACATCAGGTACTGCTCCTAATAGAATTTTAATTAAAACTTTCTTGAAAAAAGCAATTAACTCAGAAGTTATGGTTGCTTAAAAATATAAAAAACAAAAAAAACGCTAATTGAAAGATTAGCGTTTTTTTTTGGTATTTATTTAGATCGGAACTATTCAAATTCAGAAGTAAAAAATAATTTCACATTAGGATATTTGTTTTGTGTCATCTGTATAGTAAAATCGGAGTCTGCTAGAAATACTAATTGACCGTATTTATCATGAGCTAGAAATTTTTGTTTAATTCTTCTGAACTCTTTAAATTCTTCACTTTTTGGGTCATTTGGTTTTACCCAACAAGCTTTATGTACAGGAAAGTTTTCATACGTACATTTTGCACCATATTCATGTTCTAAACGGTATTGAATTACTTCGTATTGCAAAGCACCCACCGTTCCAATAATTTTTCTATTGTTCATTTCTAGAGTAAATAATTGCGCTACTCCTTCATCCATTAGCTGATCAACTCCTTTCTCCAGCTGTTTAGCTTTCATAGGATCAGCGTTGTTAATATATCTAAAATGCTCAGGAGAAAAACTTGGAATTCCTTTAAAGCTCATTAATTCCCCTTCGGTCAGTGTGTCACCAATTTTAAAATTTCCAGTGTCATGAAGGCCCACAATATCTCCAGGATAAGAAATATCTACAATTTCTTTTTTCTCTGCAAAAAAGGCGTTTGGGCTAGAGAATTTTAAATTTTTCTTTTGTCTTACGTGATAATACGGTTTGTTTCTTTCAAAAGTTCCAGAAACAATTTTTATAAAAGCGAGTCTATCTCTGTGTTTAGGATCCATATTGGCATGGATTTTAAACACAAAACCAGACATTTTTTGTTCTTCTGGGTCAACTAGCCTTGTTTCGGAATCTTTAGGTCTTGGTGAAGGTGCAATTTCTACAAAGCAATCTAGTAGTTCTCTAACACCAAAATTATTCAAGGCTGAACCAAAGAATACGGGTTGTAGTTTTCCGTCTAGATAATCTTGTCTGTCAAATTTTGGATACACTTCGTCAATTAACTCTAATTCTTCTCTAAGTTTATCGGCTGGTTTTTGACCAATTATTTTTTCAAGCTCTGGACTTTGCACATCTGAGAAAGCAATTGTTTCTTCTATGTTTTTACGACTATCACCACTGAATAAATTGATGTTTTGTTCCCAAAGATTATAAATTCCTTGAAAGTCATATCCCATCCCGATAGGGAAACTCAATGGTGTTACGGTAAGTCCAAGTTTTTGTTCAACTTCATCCATTAAGTCGAATGCATCTTTTCCTTCTCTATCTAATTTATTGATAAATACGATAATTGGAATTTTACGCATTCTACAAACTGCTACTAATTTTTCAGTTTGTTCCTCTACACCTTTGGCTACGTCAATCACTACAATTACACTATCAACTGCTGTTAAAGTTCTAAAAGTGTCTTCGGCGAAATCCTTGTGTCCAGGTGTGTCAAGTATGTTTATTTTCTTGTCTTGGTAATTGAATGCAAGTACAGATGTTGATACAGAAATTCCTCTTTGGCGTTCAATTTCCATAAAGTCACTCGTAGCACCTTTCTTTATTTTATTATTTTTTACGGCACCTGCTTCTTGAATTGCTCCTCCAAAAAGAAGTAATTTCTCAGTCAATGTCGTTTTTCCAGCATCAGGATGTGAGATAATCCCGAAAGTTCTTCTGCGTTGTATTTCTTCTAAAAAGCCCATATGTATATCAATAGTTTGCAAAAGTACTATTTATATACGCTATTTGAAAATTTGATCTGTTTAAAAGGTATTTTCGTATTGTGTAAACGATTCCAAATAAAAGAGGCTGCCTAAAAAGGGCAGCCTCAAAGAAAAACTATTACATATTGATGGACCAAACAGAATATCCATTAGGAGGACATTGTATTTTTACCCATTTGTCAGCTTGTGTTGTCGGGTACCAGCCAGAGTTGCCAGTGAAATCTTTAATTTGTGCATTGGCCCAGTTAGTTTGTATCCAGCGCTCTTGCCAGGTTGAAGAGTTATTGATGTAAACGACTAATCCTGGATTGCCATTGTATCCGTTTCTTCTTGCTATGTATTCATCATTATCTGTGTATAAAATAGAAGTGTTCCCGGTTGCTTTGTTGTTGTGAATCCAAATTAGATTATTCAATTTGGTTTTATTTAGCCACTCTTCATAATCACGGTAAAAAATAGTTGGATATCCTTCGTGCGTTAATATGTAAGCGTATGCTAATTCTTTTTTCCAAATTTCATCAGTATCATGATTGGTAACAAAGGTTACTGCCTTATACGGATTTCTCTTCCACATCATGTCATCGTTGAGTAAATTTAGATTATTGCCATCAAAAGCATCATTCATTTTATAGTAACAAGCAAAGTCAAACACAGAACTATTGGCGTTATTTGCCCAGTCATTGAGTATATTTACATTAGAATCCCAAAGTTCACCTACAGAGAATCCGCCTACATTGGTATTCCAGTCCTTTATAACCCAAGCGCCAAAACCTTTTACGTAATCAAATCTCCAGCCGTCAAATTTCATCGTGTTTTTATAAAATTTACCTACACCATCAGCTCTTTTCCAGAGCCAGTCTTGAACATTTGGAGTAACGTGAGCTAGGTCAGGAAATCCTCCAAATAAACCTTCATCATTATTTCCGTAGGCATTTTTATAAAAATCAGCACTTGTTCTTTTAAACTTACCAGAGGCAACACCTGTAAAATTAGTATATGTTTGTGTTCCTGTAAATGGATTGCTCTCTAGTTGCCCGCCACTGTTGTGATTGAGAACCATATCTGCATACACTTGCATGTTTTCGGCATGAACCTTTGTTATTAAACTTTCTAGTTCGGTTTTAGAACCAAAACGCGTTTCAACAGTTCCGTTTTGATTAAAATTACCAAAATCAAAATAATCAGTTGGATCATATCCCATAGAAAACGCTCCGTTTTGAGCTTTTGAAACAGGTGGTAACCAAATTGAACCAATACCTACATTTGACCAAGCTGTTATTTTTGAATTGACTACATTCCACCACGTTCCACCTGCGGGCACATCCCAGTAGAAGGCTTGCATCATGACACCTCCACCCGGATTTGCAACATATCTTCCAGTGGAAATATTCGTTTGTTTTCCTGTGCTAAACGGACGTCCATCATGTTTAGTGACTTGAATAATTTTAAACTGAGATGCTTGTTCTATAGAGTCTTTTTCTAGTTCATCTGATGTAGAACAAGCATTTAAACTTAAAAAAAGTGACGCGATGGCACAGGTTTTTAATACATTTTTTTTCATAATCATTTAGGTTAATTGGTTATTGTTGATGTTAGATTTTGGGATGAATTCATATTGTTAGCATTAATTTGAAGATTAAAATATATTTAATAATTGTATTTTTATTATGTATTTCTAGAATATAAAGCCAATAAATAATGGTATTTTTATTTTATTATGTTTTTATCTTTTAAATTGATAACGGAAGCTAATTTAAT
>NZ_QKNZ01000076.1:0-3506 GCF_014156605.1 Flavobacterium sp. SOK18b | reverse complement strand
AGAAATTAAAAACGATACAGTACAAAGCTCATTTTATGAAAATTTCATGGCATTATTTTTTCTTTTTTGTTATTTTTTGATTGATTTTTTGCCTCATTTTAAAAGTATTGAAATACTAAACACGCAGTTTTTTTACATGGCTGTGGTTAATATTGTTGCATTACTCTACCTTTTTAGCAATAAAAAAGTAGCTTATAAAAAGACTAAACTCTTCTCTAGCGAAGGTTTAGTTTTAAAAATCTATTTTTTGTTTATTATTCTTTGTGGTTGCTCCCTATTTTTTAGTAAAAATCTTTCACTGTCAATCAATAGTTTTATTCAATTACTTATTGTTGTAGTAATGATTCTTAATTTGATTCTTTTATTTAGAGATAAATTACATTTGTTGTGTCATATTGCTGTGCTTGTGGGAATAAGTCTTTTTTTACAAACCGTATTGCAATTAAGCACTGTAATGAAAGACTTTGCAAGTGTAACTAATGCTTTAAACAATTTAAAAGGGAATACAGGAAACGTTAATATTTTTGCAGCGAGTCTTAATGTTAAAATTCCTTTTTTAGTACTAGGAATTTTACACTATAACAACTGGAAGAAATGGTTTTTAGCTTTATGTTTGTTGCTAGCAAGTTTTACAGTAATCTTAATCAGTTCTAGAGCTGCTTATTTGGGGTTATTTTTTCAAGTTGTAGTTTTTCTAATAGTCTATTTTAAAATACATTCATTCGCAAAAAAAACAGTTGAACAAACCATCTATATTTTAATTCCAATAGCGTTGGCTGTTTTTTTAAGTAGTATCGTTTTTAAAAATAGTGATAGTATTGGAAGGTTTGAATCCGTAAGTACTAGAATTGTACAAATTGCAGATACAAATGAAGCTTCTGCATCTGCAAGGCTGAGTTATTGGGGCAATGCAGCGCAAATGATTTCAAAAGATCCAATAACTGGTATCGGATTAGGAAATTGGAGAGTTGAAAGTATTCCTTATGAAAGAACCACCATTGATGAAGCATTAATTTCTTCACATACTCACAACGATTTACTTGAAATTGCAGCCGAAACGGGAATCATTAACGGCTTAGTATATTTGAGTCTTTTTATTTTAATATTTTTTATCAACATTAAAAATATTTTTACAAAAAACGATACCGATAAAACTATTTCTTTACTTGTTTTAATGCTTATTACAGGGTATTTTATAGATGCCTTTTTTAACTTTCCGCTGTATAGACCTACAATGCAACTGGCTTTTGCATTGATGATTGTATTTACAGTTTTAAATTCAACCAAGTATTCAGGTTTAAATGGTAACTCACAAAAGATAGGTTTGTTTTTAATTATAGTTAGCGTGGTTACAACTTGTATCTCTTTTATGGACTGGAGAGCAGCCCAATTAGAATACAGAATAAAATTTGATAAAACGCCGGTATCTTCTAATGTAATCCTTAATGAATTCCCAGCTATTACAAGAGTAGGTATTTATGGAGAAACATTTTACCAACACACAGCTATTGCATTGTTTAATGAGAATAACTTAGAGGAAGCTGAAAAATATTTTAAATTATCAAATACAATAAATCCTTATATGGGAATTTCAAACTGGTATTTGCATAAAATAGAAAAATTAAAAGGCAACCAAAAGAAAGCGTATGAGTATTTGAAATCAGCATTTTATGCCAGACCAAGGACACTTAATTTTTATTTAGATGGCCTTAGAATGGCAGTTGTACATAAGGATACCGCCGAAATATTTAAGCTACACAAACTTTTTAGTCAATACCGAAGCATGCCTTCAAACTGGAAAAATACCGCTGTTGCACTCAAACAGGCGGGTTATAATCCCCAAAAAATAGAGGCATTTATCAAAGAAGGAATGAGAATTTATCCAAATGATTCTACATTAACTAAAAAAATAAATCAAAAAATATCTGTTTCTACTATTCAAAACAATCCATCTGGAGATATAGAAAATGCCCCAAAAACAATCAATTATATGATTGAAGCAAAAAAATTGGGAGACGCTAAACAATTTGAAAAAGCTATTGTACTTTATGAAAAAGAACTAGCGTTACATCCCGAAAAAAAGGTAATTTACCAAGATATAGCCGTTTGTTATTTTAGTTTAAATAGAAGTGAAACCGCTATTAGTTATTTGCTAAAAATAGTAAACGAACCAACACTAAATGATGGTAAAACCGAATATTTGCTTTCAGGTTGTTATTATAAAATGCAAGACAAAACAAATGCTTGTAAGTACCTAGGGATTGCAGTTAATAAAAATTATCCAGGAACAATAGACCTTTTTAATAAACTTTGTAAATAAAAATAAAAATGCAAACCATACAAGCCAATAACTATCCCATATACTTCAATGAAAATGCTTATACAGCGCTTAATGAATATATTAGTAATAATAAATTTTCTAATATTTTTATTATTGTAGATAATCATACAAATGAACACTGTTTGCCAATTTTTCTATCAAATTTAGAAACTGATTTAACGATCGAAATTATAGAATTTGAATCTGGAGAGGAAAATAAAAATATTGAAACATGTGTTCAAATTTGGAATGTTTTAACGGAATTAAAAGCCGATAGAAAATCACTAGTTCTCAATGTAGGTGGTGGTGTAGTTACAGATTTAGGTGGCTTTGTTGCGTCTACTTTTAAGAGAGGTATTGAATTTATTCATGTACCCACTACTCTATTGGCTATGGTTGACGCTTCTGTGGGTGGAAAAAATGGTGTTGATCTAGGTAATCTCAAAAATCAAATTGGGGTTATTAATGTTCCTAAAATGGTATTGATAGATACACAATACTTAGAAACCGTACCACAAAACGAAATGCGTTCTGGTCTTGCAGAAATGCTAAAACATGGCTTAATTTATGATGCAAGTTATTGGAAAACATTTACCGATCTTGATGCATTTGATTTTGCTGACTTTGACAAACTCATATATCGATCTGTTGAAATCAAAAATGAAATTGTAATGCAAGATCCAACAGAAAATAATATTAGAAAATCTCTTAATTTTGGACACACATTAGGCCATGCAATTGAAAGTTATTTTCTAGAGAATGAATTAAAAACAACACTGTTGCATGGTGAGGCAATAGCAGCTGGTATGATTTTAGAAAGTTATCTTTCATGGCAAAAAGGACTATTGAAAGTAGACGAATATTCTCAGATAAAAGCATGTATTAAACACATTTACGAGGATATAGTATTTGATCAAAAAGATATAGATCCCATATTTGAATTACTAGTTCATGACAAGAAAAATGAATATGGGGAGATACAATTTGCCCTAATCGAAGGTATTGGTAAAATTAAAATAAATCAATTAGTTGAAAATGAAATGATTCTTCAAGCCTTTGAAGATTATAAAAACTAAATATTTTTTATAAAAAAGGATTGCATTACGTATATATTATTTTTTACATTTGCACCAATGAAAAAAAGTCGAAACAAATTCAAGTATTGCTCTAATAAAAACAGAAACAA